>JBCCUH010000066.1:0-9229 GCA_039197405.1 Pseudomonadota bacterium | reverse complement strand
GCCGCATCGAGCTGACCACGGGTGATCGCAGAAAGCAGGTCCATGGTCAGCCCGGGGCGGATATGCAGGCCGAGATCGGGGAATCTGGCCTTGAGCGCGGCAACGGCTTGCGGCGTCAGGCCGGTTAGTGTGGTGCGCATCACGCCGAGGGTCAGAACCCCGCGCAGCCCTCCGTCTTCCAGAACCGACGGCACCAGATTGTCGTAATCGGCGATCACGCCGCGCGCCTTTTCCACGATGTGACGGGCCAGCGGCGTCAGCGCAGGGGACCGTTTGCTGCGGTCGAACAGGGGAACGCCCAGGTCCGCTTCCAGCGCCTGCATCTGCTGGCTGACAGCGGCATGGGTGACATGAACCAGATCGGCTGCCGCGCTGAAGGTGGCGGTGTCAGCGACAGCCACGAGGGTTCTGAGTTGCCGGATGGTCATGCGCAAATCTTTCTGAAGTGTGTCTTTCAGATACTATGCAGGTATGCGCTGATTGGGAAAGCTTTGCTTTCGGATCCGCGATATGGCCACGGTGTTGGTGATGTGCTGATGAAGGAGCAGAGTTTGCGTGGTACCCGCGGCCGGACTCGAACCGGCACGGCCTTTCGGCCTAAGGATTTTAAGTCCTCTATGTCTACCATTCCATCACGCGGGCACGCGGCGCCATGCATAGGCTGAGATGCGTGTCAGGAAAACCCTTAAAGATCAGTTTCCGGCTTCGGCTTGTCGCCGGTGAGCAGGTGGCGTTCGTTGAGCCAGGGATTAAGCTTGACCGCCTCGCGCAGCACGATCTGAGCTTCCGCGTCGCGCCCCAGCCCTATCAGGGTCAGCGCCTTGCCCGCGATGGCCGCGACGTGACGGGGTGACAGTTCGATCGCGCGGTTGAGATCCTGCAGCGCCGGATCGTAGTTCTTGCGCAGAAAATTGACAAAAGCGCGCTGGTTGTAGCCTTCGGCATAGTTCGGGCAGTAGCGCACCAGCTGATTGAACTCGCCCAATGCGCCGGAAAAATCATAAAGCGCGCGGCGGGACATGCCAGCATCGAGATAGGATTGCGCAACCTCGTCCGGGGCATCGGCCCAGAGCTGCCACATTTTGGCAGAGAGGCGGCGCGCTGTTTCCTCGTCAGGGGCGATCTGGGCGGCGGTGATCAACTCTGACAGCCGCGCGGAATGGTTCGGGGCGTCAGGGCAATCGGCCAGTGCAGGCAGGGCCGAAAAGGCAAGGGCGACAGCAGCATATCTCATGGCAGGTTATGGTGACGCTGCATTGCCATCTGTCAAGTCGCGCCTGCGCTCTTGACGCCGCGCGCCGGGCGCATCAGCGTAGCGCCATGTTACCGATCAGAGACCACAACCCCTCGGGGCGCACCCCTTATGTCACCTATGCGCTGATAGCGATCAACGTGATCGTCTTCCTTCGCTTCAATCTGATGCTGGGCGAAACCCCACAGCTTTATCAGTTCTATGCCAACTGGGGGATGGTGCCGTCGGTGATCAGTTCAGGGGCAGGCTATGAAACCCTGATCACCTCGCAGTTCCTGCATGGGGGTTTCATGCATATCGCGGGCAACATGCTGTTTTTATGGATCTTTGGCGACAATATGGAAGATGAGATGGGCCATGTCGGATTTCTGATCTTCTATCTGGTCAGCGGGGTGCTGGCGGCATTGGCGCAATTCGTCTTTGATCCCTATTCTCAGGTGCCGCTGGTGGGGGCCTCTGGTGCGATCGCCGGTGTGATGGGCGGCTATCTGCTGCTGTTTCCCAAGGCGAAAGTGGATATCCTGCTGATTCTGATCGTTTATTTCCGCGTCTTTCCGATCCCGGCCTGGGTCATGCTGGGGGTTTGGTTCGCCATACAGCTTTTCAATGGCGTGGCGACCGATCCGTCAATGGGCGGCGTGGCCTATTGGGCGCATGCGGGCGGGTTCATTGTTGGGCTGGTCCTGTCGGTTCCGCTGTTTCTGCGGCTTGGGGGGCCGGGGTTCTGGGAGCGGACCGAAGGGCATCCGCCGCATCCCGAGGCGACATATGAGCTGTCCCGCTCCAGCATTCCGCGGGTGCGGCGCAAGTAGCGGGCGCAGAATCGCTTGCAGCGATCCGGAACGCGGCGCATCTTCGCAAGGTATCTGTCAGACCTCATGATCCTGTGAGGCAGCTACCTGGGAGGGGATTGATGCAAAGAGCCAAGTTCTACCTGATGTTCGCGGTGACCACCGTTCTACTTGCGGCCTGCGACAACAATGTGGGTGAAGGCATCGAGGGCTACTTCTTCTAGGGCCTGTTTATGCGGCTTGCGCGCGAGGCAGCTCCCGTCGTGGTTTCGCCAGAGCTGCGTTATCTGTCGTCCAAAATCGCGCGTCTTATGCACGCCTGATGCCCTGCGCGGCGCCGTATCCATCTTGTGCAGCTTGGGGGTGATCTGTGTCAACCGGCCATGGGGGCACTGGGGCAGGGACGAACCCTTGCTGTCCATGGGTGATATGCCAGGTTCTTTGTGGATCTGTGCGGGCGCGCAGACGTTCCAGCCGCCATAGCTCGCGCGTGTCATCATGCCGGGGCTCCATCCGCCAGCGGCTTTCGACACCCTGGGCTCCGCCCTGTCCCGGTGTCAGAAGCAAGCCCAGAGGCTGGCACATGCCTTCCTCCAGGCCACGCTCTGCGGCCAGATGCATGCGCCTGACCTGAGTAAGCCCGGGCAATCCGGGAATATCGGCAACCACCAGCGGCACTGTGCCGCTGCGCAAAATCTCTTCCATACACCACAGCACATCCTCGGGCCGGGTCGGGCCGAGATGGGTAAAGCGCGCCGGATCGACAAAGCGGCGCATCCCTTCGGGGTTCAGCTGGTCAGGTGTCCATGAGGGGGCGATCCAGTAGACATGCCCCGATGTGCGCGCCGCGATCATCATGGCAAAGCTGCGCCGGGCGCGGCCGCAGGCCTCATGCACACGGGCAAGCGGCAGGCGGATGCCTGTGGTCAGTTCAACATCAGGGCCGGCGCGATGCGAGCGGCGGGACAGTAGCGGGTGATCCATGCGGTCAGAGTATAAATGTTCTTAATTTGTTCTCAAGTCCGGAAGTCCGCCGCAGCGCAGGAATAGGCTTGCCGCGGCGCGGAACTCGCTTAGGTTCGCCAGATGGGAACCAAGGGGCAGGAGGGCCGCATGCGCAGAGCAAGACTGGGACGAACGGATATCGAGGTGCCGATCCTCTGTCTGGGGACGATGACCTATGGCACGCAAACCAGCCAGGCCGACGCCCATGCGCAGATTGATCAGGCGCTGGACGCGGGCCTCAATTTCCTCGACACCGCTGAAATGTACCCGGTGAACCCGGTCAGCGCAGAGACGCAAGGCGACAGCGAACGCACCATCGGCAGCTGGATTGCGCGCAGCGGGCGCCGGGCGGATGTGACCATCGCCACCAAACACTCGGGCAATGGCTGGGCGCATATCCGCAACCGTGACGGCATTTCCGCCGCCTCCATTCCGGGTGCCATCGACGCATCGCTCACCCGTCTGCAGACCGATTACATCGATCTTTACCAGTTTCATTGGCCCAATCGCGGCTCTTACGCTTTTCGTCAGAACTGGGATTTTCGCCCCCAGGAAAAACAGAACACCGAAGACACGTTGCAGCATATGGCCGATGCGCTTGGCGCGTTGCAACGGGTGGTGGATGCCGGGAAAATCCGCGCCTTCGGGCTGAGCAACGAAAGCGCCTGGGGCACGGCGCAATGGCTAAGGTTGGCCGAAACGGAAGGCGGCCCGCGGGTGGCGTCTGTGCAGAACGAGTATTCCTTGCTGCACCGGCTCTATGACACGGATATGGCCGAGCTCAGCCATCATGAAGATGTGGGGCTCTTGGCGTTTTCCCCGCTGGCTGCAGGTCTGCTAACCGGAAAATACCAGGATGGCGCGGTGCCGGAGGGTTCGCGCAAATCGCTGGTGCCCGAATTGGGCGGCCGGGCCACGCCGCGTGCCTTTGATGCGGTCGCGGCTTATGAAAAACTGGCTTTGAAACATGGGCTTAGCCTGACGCAAATGGCCGTTTCCTGGTGCTGCCAGCGTCCATTCATGGGGGCCGCGATCATCGGTGCCACGCATCTGCCGCAACTTGGCCCGCTGATTGAGGCGGGGGATATGACCCTGTCTGACGAGGTGCTGACCGGGATTAATGCGATCCACCGCCAGCATCCGTTGCCCTACTGATGCAGTTTGACCTACCTTTGGGACCTGCCGCCGCGCCGCCGCCCGAATTTGCCAGCGAAGCCGAGTTCACCGCGATGCTCGGGCGTTGGCAATCGGGCAAGACGGGGCGCACAGGACAGTTGCGTGCGGCACGGATTGAGACGCCGCTGGGCACGATGGTTTGCGTCTGTTCTGCCGATCACCTTCATCTGCTCGAATTTGCCTCACGGCCCGAATTGCCACGCGAAATCGCGGATCTGGGCAAGCGGCACGGAAAGATCAGCGCCGGTCGCACAGGGCTGGCGCGGCGCGTGGAAGATCAGCTGGCCCGATATTTTGGTGGAGAATTGCGGGCGTTTGAATTGCCATTGGCCTTCAGCGGGAGTGCGTTTGCCAAGGATGTCTGGTCGCGGCTGTGCAAAATTCCCTATGGTTTAACAACCACTTACGGCGCCATTGCTGCAGAAATGGGCAGGCCGGCAGCGACACGCGCTGTGGCGCGGGCGAATGGGGCCAACCGCATCGCAATCATCGTGCCCTGTCACCGGGTGATTGGCGCGGACGGCGCGCTGACTGGCTACGCGGGAGGGCTTGATCGCAAACGCGCGCTGTTGACGCTGGAAACAGGTGTCGGTGCGGGGACATAACTGTCGCGAACCAGCACGATTGCAAAACCCGCTCAAGGCAGTTTGCGGGAAATCAGATCGAGGGAGTGATCACATGCCGCTGTCCATGAACCGAGAGGTTTTTATCACATGTGCCGTGACCGGTTCGGGTGGAACGCAAGATCGCAGCCCGCATGTGCCGCGTTCACCCAAACAGATCGCCGAAAGCGCCATTGATGCGGCAAAGGCCGGCGCTGCGGTTGTTCACTGCCACGTCCGCGATCCCGAAACCGGAGCGCCGGCCCGCGATCTGGCGCTTTACCGCGAAGTGACGGAGCGGGTGCGTGAAGCACAGGTTGATGTGGTGTTGAACCTCACGGCTGGCATGGGCGGCGATATCGTTTTTGGCAGTTCGGATGCGCCTTTTCCTGTCGCGGATGGCACCGACATGATTGGCGCCAGTGAACGGGTCGCACATATTGCCGAATGCCTGCCGGAGATTTGCACCCTTGATTGCGGGACCATGAACTTCGCCGAAGCCGATTACGTCATGACCAACACGCCCGGCATGTTGACGGCCATGGGGCGGATGATGACGGACCTTGGTGTCAAGCCAGAGATCGAGGCCTTCGACACCGGCCATCTTTGGTACGCCAAGCAACTGGTTGCCGACGGGGTTCTGGACAGTCCGGCGCTTGTGCAACTGTGCATGGGCGTTCCCTGGGGCGCGCCGGATGATCTGAACACCTTCATGGCAATGGTGAACAATGTGCCGGATGACTGGACCTTCAGCGCTTTCGGTCTGGGGCGCAATCAGATGCCCTATGTTGCCGCCTCCGTTCTGGCAGGGGGCAATGTGCGCGTCGGGCTGGAAGACAATCTGTTCCTCGACAAAGGCGTGCTGGCAACCAATGCGCAATTGGTCGAGCGCGCGGTAACAATCATCGAAAACCTTGGCGCCAAGGTCATCGGTCCACAAGACGTGCGCGACAAGCTTGGGCTGAGCAAACGCGCAGCTCGTTCATAGACGTGATTCCTTAACAAACCGTTCTGTGCGATTTCTTTTCGGCGGAGCCCCTCTAGAAATGGCTGTGATCGACATAGTGGTGATATTGTGAATAAAAGCATATCATTGCGAATAGATCTTCATCAGAAATGTGAGAATTAACCAATGAGTAAGACAGCAGCGATTATCGGCGGTGGTGTTATCGGTGGTGGATGGGCTGCCCGGTTTTTACTTGCTGGCTGGGATGTTCGGATTTTCGATACTGACCCGGAGGCGGAGCGCAAAATAGCAGAGGTTTTGAGCAACGCGCGCAGGTCCGCGCCGGGCCTCAACGATGCACCCTTGCCGGAAGAGGGAAACCTGAGTTTTCACAAAGAGATGGCGGAGGCTGTTGCAGGAGCCTGCTGGATCCAGGAAAGCGTTCCCGAACGGCTGGATCTAAAACAGAAAGTCTACCAGAGCTTGCAGGCGCATTGTTCGGAAAGTGCAATTATCGGCTCGTCAACGTCGGGTTTCAAACCCTCTGAATTGCAAGCCGGCGCACCGCGGCCTGAGCAAATCATGGTGACCCATCCCTTTAACCCGGTTTACCTGTTGCCGCTTATCGAGCTTGTAACGACTGATAAGAATGACGCGCAAGACATTGAAAAGGCGAAGTCAATTCTGTCCGGCGTGGGGCTTTATCCACTTCATGTAAAAAAAGAGATCGACGCGCATATTGCCGACCGGTTTTTAGAAGCGGTGTGGCGCGAAGCGCTTTGGCTCATCAAGGATGGCATCGCGACGACCGAGGAAATTGACGATGCGATCCGCTATGGATTCGGTATCAGATGGGCGCAGATGGGGCTTTTCGAGACCTATCGCGTTGCCGGTGGTGAAGCGGGTATGAAGCATTTCATCGCGCAGTTTGGCCCGGCGCTGAAATGGCCCTGGACCAAGCTGATGGATGTGCCCGAACTGACCGATGATCTGGTGCAGACAATTGCCCAGCAGTCCGACGCGCAGTCCGGCGCCCACAGTATTCGCGAGTTGGAACGCATTCGGGACAACAATCTTGTTGCCATGATGCGTGCCCTGAAACCACAGAAATGGGGCGCGGGTGCCTTGCTCAATGCCCAGGACGAGCAACTCAACGCAGCGTCAGATCTGCCGAAATTTGTCTCTCAAATAACTGATATCGGGGAGAAAATCGTCACCGTTCGCAGAGCCGTGCCGCTGGACTGGACAGACTACAACGGTCATATGAACGAGGCGCGATATCTGCAGGCATTCGGGGATGCGACGGATCGGTTCATGGAGATCATCGGCTGCAATTCAGAGTATATTGCAACCGGTGGCAGCTATTTCACGGCGGAGACACATATACGCCATCTCGACGAGGTGCACGCGGGTACAACCATTGAGGTGCGTACACAGGTGATCCTTGGGGAAGGCAAAAAGATGCATCTTTTCCACGACATGACAGCCGGTGACAGGCTGCTTGCGACAGGAGAGCATTTCTTGTTGCATGTGAGCCTTGAGACACGAAAACCATCCAGTCCAAGTGCTGAAATCGAGCAAAGGCTCACGCGTATTGCGCAGGCGCATGCGAATATGGACCTGCCGCAAGGCCTGGGCGCAGCGGTGGGCAAACGTTCGTGAAGACCGCGTTGATCACGGCGGGCGCATCAGGCATTGGCTATGCAATTGCACAGGGGTTTGACGACGCAGGATTTGAGGTTTGGATCACGGATATTGACCGTAATTCCTTGTCGCAAGTTCCTGATAACTGGCGCAAAAGCCTGGTTGATGTGTCCTCGGAAGATGCCATGAACACCCTGTTCGCAGAAGTGCGCGCGAATTGGGGCACGGCAGACGTGCTTTGTGCCAACGCTGGGGTGGCGGGTCCCACAGCGCGTATCGAGGATGTCTCGCTGGATAGTTGGCGCGATTGCACCGCTGTCACCCTCGACGGTGCGTTTTTGACCATCAAATCCGCGGCCCCACTGATGAAACTTGCCGCCAAAGGTTCGATAATTGTCATTTCGTCGACGGCGGGGCAATACGGATATCCCAATCGTGCGGCCTATGCGGCGGCGAAATGGGGCGTAATCGGCTTGATGAAAACTGCTGCCATGGAACTGGGCCCAAGCGGCATCCGCGTTAATGCAATTTGCCCCGGCTCGGTGGAAGGTCCGCGTATGGAAGGGGTGCTGGAACGGGAAGCCAAGGCCAAGGGTATGAGCCGTGATGACGTCTATAAAGGGTATGCATCGGGCACATCCATGGGAACCTTTGTCCGCGCCGAAGATATCGCGGCGATGGCTGTTTTCCTTGGCACGGATGCATCCGCGCGCATTTCAGGTCAGGTGATCGCAGTAGACGGGCATACGGAAAACCCTGATCCCAAACCCTAGCTTTTCTCGGCAATCGCGGTTCCTGCGGCCCATCCGCTGGACCAAGCCCATTGGAAATTATAGCCGCCAAGCCAACCTGTTACGTCCAGTGCTTCACCTATCACATAAAGGCTGGGGTGAGATTTCGCCTCCATAGTTTTAGACGACACACCCGCAGTATCGATCCCGCCAAGCGTGACCTCGGCCGTTCGATACCCCTCAGAGCCACTGGGCGTCAGGCGCCAATTGCGCAAACAAGATACAATGTCGTCCAAAGCTGAATTAGAATGATCACCGATCCGCCCGGTTAACGAAATCTCCACACTTAAATGGTCTACCAGTCTTGCAGGAAGCTTCTGCGCCAGAATCGTCGAAACGTCCTTTTTGCCCTGGGATTGCCGTGCGGTCTGCAAATGCGCCAATAGCGCTGCTTGGGGATCCAGATCTAGCTGGATTGCTTCGCCTTCGCGCCAATAGGAAGACGCCTGCAAGATCGCAGGCCCGGACAGCCCGCGATGAGTGAAGAGCACCGCTTCTTCGAAACTCGCAGGCCCGGCGCTGGCGCGTGCAACCTGGCTTATGCCTGATAGGGCGGCAAAGCGGCGGTCCGAGAATGTAAGCGGTACCAGACCGGGACGGGTTTCCACTATCGCAAGGCCAAATTTCCTTGCGATGTCATAGGCAAATCCGGTTGCACCCATCTTAGGGATGGATTTTCCACCGGTGGCCAGCACTAAATTGTGACTGGTTAGTTGCGCCTGATGGCCATCCCGCTGCACTGACAGCACAAATCCGGCCTCCGTTTTTGACACATCCACTACCGACGTGTCGAGCCACAGATCGGCCCCGGCCAGATTCATTTGCGAACGCAGCATTGCAACAATTTGCTTGGCGGAATTATCACAGAAGAGCTGACCAAGGGTTTTTTCGTGCCAGGCGATCCCATACCGATTCACAAGTTCAAGAAAATCCCATTGCGAATAGCGGCTTAGCGCGGATTTGCAGAAATGCGGGTTTCGCGAAATGAAATTCTCGGGCGCGGTCCCGAGATTGGTAAAATT
>JBCCUH010000065.1:0-9252 GCA_039197405.1 Pseudomonadota bacterium | reverse complement strand
TCGTGTTTAATGGGGCCAACTTTCAGCAAAGCTGTGAATGTGGGCATGTCAGCCTTCCTTGGTTACGTGTTCGCCGTGCTCTACCTGCTTGGCCGCAGCAGGGCCAGCGCCTATTCGGCAGCTTGCGGCACGATGCGTGTCAGCCGGGTTTCATTTCCCGGCCTTGGATGACGCGGGATCAGCAAGGCCAGTGCAAAGGATCCAGCCGCCATCGTCGCCGCGAAGGCAAAAACAGCCGGCGGTGAGACCAGCCACAGATACCCTAGCGCTGCTGGCAGGAACACGGCTGCGATATGGTTGATGGTAAAGGCCACCGCTGCGGTCGGCGCGATATCTCCGGGATCGGCGATTTTCTGAAAATAGGTTTTCAGCGCCAACGCCAGGGCGAAAAAGATATGATCAAGCACGTATAGCACTGCCGCTATCAGCGCGCCCCAGCCGAACCAGTAGATGCCACCATAGGCCAGGAACACGATCATCAGCCCGGTGTATTCGAACAAAAGCGCGCGTTGTTCGCCCCAGCGGGCCACCACCCGGCCCATCATCGGTGCGACAAGAATATTGATCATCAGGTTGATCAGATACAGCGCGGTGATCTGATGCACTTCGAAGCCGAATTGCTCGACCATCATGAAGCCTGCGAATACCATGAAGATCTGCCGCCGTGCGCCCGCCATGAATTGCAGCGCGTAATATAGCCAGTAGCGCTTGCGCAGGATCATCTTTTTCAGTTGCGGATGCGGCGCGTCGAACTGCGGGTAGATCACGAAACAGGCCGCCGCGATCAGCGCTGTGGCGCCGCCGGAGACCAGATAGACCGTGTTGTAGCTCAGATCGAAGGTATCCCAGGTCAGCACCAGCAGCCCATATGAGACAAATGTGGCGCCCGAACCTGCGGCCACCAGCCAGCCCAGCGTCTGCGGCGCAGTTGCCTTGGGTAGCCATTGCAGTTGCAGCGACTGGTTCACCGTCTCGAAATAATGAAACCCGATAGAGCTGAGCATGGTGAGCGTCAGGATGCCGCCCATCTGCGGGAACCAGGCGGTGATGGCCGTCGCGCAGCCCAGAAGGATCAGCGAGACCAACCCCAGCACCTGCTCGCGCATGAAGATGATCACGGCGATCACGCCCACGGCCAGAAATCCGGGGATCTCGCGCACCGTATGCAGCCAGCCGATGTCCGAGCCGTCAAAGCCGCCGACTTCGATCACGAAATTATTGAGCAATGCCGCCCATGTGTTGAAGGCCAGCGGCATGGCAACGGCCATGACAAACAAGAGCGCTATTGGCCTGCGCCACAGCGGCAATTGCGCGGCATCGTTCAAAGAGACGGGTTTCATGCCTTCCCCTTACGCCTGTCAGCGGCGCTTTGCGAGGCCAAAAACCCGTGTTAGTCTGCGCGTATGACCGATGACAAAGTGACCGTTGAAAATGTGAACACGCCCGGCCAGACCACGCGCGTGGATGCCGCCAAATATCACGATATGCGCTCCGCCCTGATGAAAGTTGCACCGGATGCGCCGCCCGGCTTGCCATTTGGCGAGATCAAGGAACTGGCCAAAGCGCATTTGTCGCAAGACCTGTTTCCGGGCGGCAAAACCTCTGGCTGGTGGGGCAAATGCGTGCAGCTGGATCTGGAAGCCAAGGGAATTCTGGCGCGGACCAAAGGGTCGCCGCTCAGATTCTACAAAACCTGACCCCTTCTCTGGTCCAAGAATACCGCGGGGAGCGCGAGGGGCAGCGCCCCTCGTACAATAATGCGAGCGCGAGGGGCAACGCCCCTCGCACGGATCGGATTGGCGAAGCCAATTCGAATAGTCTCAGTAAAAGCTTTGCGGATCGATATCGACCGCGAGCCGCAGATTGGCCGGCACCCTCAACTGCCCGATCCACTCGGCCAAAGCCCGTTGGATCGGCGCGCCTTTGTCCGCTTTCACCAGCAAACGCACCCGGTGCCGTCCGCGCACACGAGCAATTGGCGCAGGGGCCGGTCCAAAAACCTGAGCGCCGATTTTGCGGAGCGGCACATCCCGGCGCGCCAGCTCATTCCCGAAATCAAAGACCTCCTGCACATCGGGGCTGCTGAGAATGATCCCCGCCATACGGCCATAGGGCGGCACGCCTGCATGGCGGCGCTCAGCCGCTTCGGCGTTCCAGAAGCCTTCCTCGTCCCCTGCAAGGATCGCGCGGATCACGGGATGTTCGGGCTGGTAGGTTTGCAGCAAGGCAGTTCCGCGCTTTTCCGTGCGCCCTGCCCGCCCGGCCACCTGGCGCATCAGCTGAAACGTCCGTTCCGCTGCACGTAGGTCTGATCCTTGCAAGCCAAGATCCGCATCGATCACACCCACGAGCGTGAGCAGCGGGAAATTATGCCCTTTCGCCACAAGCTGCGTGCCGATGATGATATCCGCCGCGCCTTCCGCGATGCCTTCAATCTCGGCCTTCAAAGCGCGGGCGGAGCCATACATATCCGACGAGAGCGTCGCGATGCGCGCATCGGGGAACAGCTCAGCCGCCTCTTCGCTCAGCCGCTCAACCCCCGGGCCTACTGCTGCCAGCCGATCCTCCGCCTCACACGACGGGCAAATCTCGGGCATGGGTTTGCTTTCGCCGCATTGGTGGCACATCAGACGTTTGAGAAACCGGTGCTCCACCATCCGTGCATCACAATGATCGCAACCGATCTGATGGCCACAAGCGCGGCAGATGGTCACCGGCGCATAGCCGCGGCGGTTGATGAAAAGAAGCGATTGCTCGCCCTTTTCGATCCGCGCCTCAACTTCCGCCTTCAGCCGTGGTGAAATCCAGCGGTTGCCCGGCAATTTCACCTCGCGCATGTCGATTGTGCCGATCTGCGGCATCACCGCCTCGCCAAAGCGCGACGTCAGATCGAGCCGCTTGTACTTGCCCGCTTCCGCGTTGCTCCAGGTCTCCAGACTGGGCGTGGCCGAGGCCAGCACCACCTGCGCCGAACAGATCGACGCACGCAAAACCGCCATATCGCGGGCATTGTACAGAACGCCATCTTCCTGCTTGTAGGAGGTGTCATGTTCTTCATCGACGACAATGAGCCCCAGATCACGGTAAGGCAGAAACAGAGCAGAGCGCGCCCCGACCACAAGCTGTGTCGCCCCTTGCGAGGCCATCTTCCACGCGCGGCGGCGCTCGGTCATCGTCACACCGGAATGCCACTCAGCAGGTCTTGCACCAAAGCGCTCCTGCACGCGGGTCAGAAATTCTGCTGTAAGCGCAATCTCCGGCAAAAGCACCAGCGCCTGACGCCCTTTGCTGAGACATGCGGCGACTGCTTCGAGATAAACTTCGGTTTTGCCCGAGCCTGTGACCCCGCGCAAAAGCGTCGTGCCATAGGCGCCGCTTTGCACTCCATCGGCCAGCTGCGCGGCAGCTTTCGCCTGATCGTCGGCCAGCGCCTTACCCGGCAAATCGGGATCCAGCCTTGGGTATGGCAGATCGCGCGGCGTGTCTTCCTCAGAGACCGCCCCCAGCTTCACCAGCCCTTTGACGACCGAGGAAGTGACCCCTGCCATCTCTGCCAGTTCTTTTAAGGTAAACGACAGATCACCGTATTCATCAAGCGTATCGAGCACCTTGCCGCGCGCATCAGTCATACGGTCCGGCTCTGCCGCCCCGCGCCGGTAGATCTTGCGCATCGACGGCGGATCCCCAAGGCCCGGCGCGCGCACCGCGAGGCGCAGCATGGATTCCATGTCCGTCAATGTGTAAGCGCCCGCTGCCTCCAGAAAGCTGCGCAGCTCATCGCGCATGGGCGCTGTGTCCAGCACCCGTATGACCGAACGTATCTTTGCGTAGTCATAATCTCCACGCCCCGCGCCCCAGATCACGCCAATCACCTTGCGCGGCCCCAGCGGCACCTCGACAAAAGCCCCGCGCCAACAGCCGCCCTCAGGTGCCTTGTAGTCCAGCTGCCGCCCCAACGGCTGCGTGGTCCAGACGGCTACAAGCTGGCCCTGATCGAAAAAATCAGGCGCGTCGTTAGCGCTATCAAGAGAAGGGTTCACCACCATGGCAATATGAGGTAAAGCCTGCGCAAACGCGCGCCAACCCTTCAAAGGACCTCAGAGATGAAATTTTTCGTAGACACCGCAGAAATCGATGAAATCGCCGAACTCAATGACCTCGGGATGGTTGATGGTGTGACGACAAACCCGTCGCTGATCATGAAATCGGGCCGCGATATCCTCGAAGTCACCAAAGAGATCGCAGCGCTGGTCGATGGGCCGGTTTCCGCCGAGGTCGTCGCGATGGACGCAGGCGAGATGCTGAAGGAAGGTCAGAAACTGGCGAAAATCGCCGATAACATCGCGGTGAAAGTCCCGCTGACATGGGCGGGTCTGAAAACCTGCAAGGCGCTCAGCTCTGACGGGATCATGGTGAACGTGACGCTCTGCTTTTCCGCCAATCAGGCGCTGCTGGCGGCAAAAGCGGGCGCGACATTCATCAGCCCCTTCATTGGCCGCCTCGATGACATCAACCTTGATGGCCTTGAGCTGATCGAAGATATCCGCACGATCTATGACAATTATGACTTCCGCACGGAAATCCTCGCGGCGTCGATCCGCTCTGTGAACCACGTACAGGACTGCGCCAAGATCGGCGCAGACGTGATGACCGCCCCGCCAGCGGTGATCAAAAAACTGGCCAATCACCCGCTGACCGATGCAGGTCTGGCACAGTTCATGGCCGATTGGGAAAAGACAGGTCAGAAAATCCTCTGATTTTTCCGAAAATGCGTGCTATAGACTGCTACAAACAAGAAAAACACGTTTGAGAGCAGTCTATGACCCAATCCGCCGCGATGACGGATGATATGCGCGAGCAGATCATCGCCCGTCCAGATGTGATCCTGGAAGACAAGGATCTGATGAACGCGCTGATTGCCGCGAACGAACGTGCGATGGGTGGCAATATCGTCGATCTGCGCGGTATCGCGATGGAGCGTCTGGAAGCGCGGCTGGACCGGCTGGAAGACACCCACCGCTCGGTCATTGCCGCAGCTTACGAAAATCTCGCTGGCACCAATCAGGTGCACCGCGCTATTCTGCGCATGCTTGATCCGGTTGATTTCGAGAGCTTTCTGAAAGACCTGGGCGGTGAAGTCGCCGATATCCTGCGCGTCGATTGCGTGCGGCTGGTGCTGGAAAGCGTGCAGTCCGAGGACGATCCTGCCGTGCAGAAAATGTCCGATGTGCTCTGCGTGGCCGAAACAGGGTTCATCTCGACCTATCTTGGCGGCCATCCCGACCGGCCCAGCCGCAATGTGACGCTGCGCCAGATGAGCGATGGCGACGAACGCATCTATGGCGACGCCGCGGGCTGGGTCCGCTCCGAGGCCTGTCTCACCCTCGATTTCGGGGTCGGCCGGCTGCCGGGGATGCTGGTCATGGGCGCAGAAGACCCGCATCAGTTCACGCCGCAGCAGGGCACCGATCTTCTGGCCTTCTTCGGCGGCGTCTTTGAACGCGCGATGCGGCGCTGGCTCTCGTGAGCCTCATCTCCGCAGCCGCCACCCATGCGCTTGCGACCTGGCTGGAGCATCAAACGGCGCTGAACGGCGCCTCGGAAAACACCATCGAAGCCTACCGCCGGGATGTGGTGGATTTCATCGCCTTCATGACAGGCTACAAGGGCGAGGCGCAGGGTCTTGCCCCTTTGGCGCGGATCGAAACCCGTGACATGCGCGCCTGGATGGCCGCTACGCGCGGCAAGGATGTGGGTGCAAGATCGCTGGCGCGCAAGCTTTCTGCAGTGAAAAGCTTCTATCGCTGGCTGGCAGAGCGCGAAGGGTTTGAGCCAACCGCCGTTCTCACCATCCGCGCGCCGAAGTTTCAAAAGAAACTGCCGCGTCCACTGGCCGAGGATGCAGCAAAAGCCATGATCGACACGGTCGAGCTGCAATCCGCGCAAAGCTGGGTGGCCGCACGCGACAGCGCGGTGATCACCCTGCTTTACGGATGCGGCCTGCGGATATCCGAAGCGCTTGGCCTGACATTTGCCGACGCCCCCCTGCCGCAAACCCTGCGCATTCTGGGCAAAGGCGGCAAAGAACGGATCGTGCCCGTTCTGCCCGCCGCGCGTGATGCGGTTGCCGCCTACCTGCGCCTCTGCCCGCACCCCATGTCGCCCGAAGCGCCGCTGTTTCGCGGTGTCCGTGGCGGCGCGCTTGCCCCGCGCGCAGTGCAAAGCGTGATGGCCAATGCGCGCATGCAACTGGGGCTGCCGGCCACCGCCACACCGCATGCGATGCGCCACAGCTTTGCGACACATCTGCTCAGTGCCGGTGGCGATCTTCGGGCAATCCAGGAACTGCTGGGCCACGCATCGCTGTCGACCACACAGGCCTATACGGCAGTGGACACAGCGCGCCTGATGGAGGTCTACACACGCGCCCATCCAAAAGCGTGATACAGCCTTCATCTTGCCAGATAAACTCCGCGCGCAGCGCGCACCAAAATCCTTACCAAGGATTTTGCCAAATTTCTTTGAAAGAAATTTGCACCCGTCCAGAAAATAGGTCATGACCGCGACATGACTGCTCAGACCCGCGCGCGTGCCGTTCACCTTCTCACCGCGACCGGTGCCGTTTTTGCCATGCTGGCGATGTTGGCGGCTGTTCAGGCCAAATGGGATCTGATGTTTCTCTGGCTTGTCGTGGCCTTCGCTGTGGATGGCGTCGATGGGCCGTTGGCGCGCAAATACAACGTCAAGACTTACGCGCCTCAGTTTGATGGCGTGTTGCTGGATCTGATCATCGACTACCTCACTTACGTTTTCATCCCGGCTTTCGCGCTTTTTACGTCGGGGCTTTTGCCCGGCTGGACCGGGTGGTTCGCAATTATCGTGATCACCTTTGCCTCGGCCATGTATTTTGCCGACACGCGCATGAAAACAAAGGATAATTCCTTTAGCGGCTTTCCCGGATGCTGGAACATGCTGATCCTTGTCCTGTTTGCCATCGAGCCGAATTTCTGGATTTCGCTGGCGCTGGTCGCAGCGCTCGCTGTTGCCATGTTCCTGCCGCTGAAATTCATCCACCCGGTGCGTACAGAGCGCTGGCGCACCCTGTCGCTGCCCATCGCGCTGGCCTGGACGTTCTTCGCAGGCTGGGCGGCATGGGTGGATTTCCACCCGGAAAGCTGGGCCCATTGGGGGCTGATCCTGACATCGGTCTACCTGCTGTTCGCGGGCATCGCGCAGCAGGTCATCCCGGCCAAACGCTAGAGCCTCCGACCCAAAATCTGACGCATTCAGTTCCGCAAAAAGGCTCTGAATATTTGCTGTTGTGGCGAATGCCGGGCTAACTGCCCGCCTGAGACGCAACTGCATGAAGGCAGGGTCTTTTCGCGGATCCCTTTGAGCCAAACGGAATGTCCCCAAAATCTGTTTGGCTGAACGCTTCAGGTTTTGGGACGGCGGCTCTAGATCAAAAGCCCTGCGGCGCCTTCGTGGCGCAGCAGCGCCACTTTGGTCTCAACCCCGCCAGCCCCTGAGAAGCCAACCAGCCTGCCGCCTGCGCCCATCACCCGGTGGCACGGGATGATCACCGGGATCGGATTGCCGCCGCAGGCCTGTCCGACCGCCTGCGCCGATGCGCCGACCTCCCGGGCAATCTCGCCATAGGTGCGCGTCTGCCCAAAAGGGATGGCGCGCATGGCGGCACAGACGGACCGTTGCAAATCATGTCCCTCAACGCGCAGGGGCAGATCGAACTCTGTCAGATCACCTGCGCAATAGGCCTGCAGCTGACGTTTGGCCTCGCACAACAGATCAGTTGCTTGATCGAACCGCGCGCGCGCCCACTCCACCTTGGTGATCGCCCCCGAGATTTCGGTCAGGCAAAGGGTGCCAAAAGGCGTGTCAACATGGGCTTGTTGCATCAGGGAATCCTTGTGAACTAAGCTCATTTTGCAAGCCTGTGCAGCCGCGCTCAACCCGTTTCCTGCACATCGATCTCAGTCGTGCAGACCCAGCCGGACAGGGCCTTTTGCCACGCGCGGATCAACCTCCACACCCCTCTGCGTGGCCCGCACGTCTGGCAGGCTTGCAGCAACACGGCGCACGTGATCCATCAACGGGCGCCAGTCGGCGGCCAGTCGGCGGGCCACCTCGGACGGGCAGAAGGTTTTGCTTGCCCCCCGCTCAAGCGCCAGCTCGCGGATCGCTGTTTCCACATCCTGATCCGTCATAGGCGTGTCAAAAGCGCTCCGCAAAGGATCAGGCTTGCAGCGGCGGCCTTGCTGCGGTCCATTTTGTCCTTCATCACCAGCCAGCCGATGAGCACTGCAAAAAGGATCGAGGTTTCGCGCAGCGCAGCCACAAGTGCAATCGGCGCAACGGTCATCGCCCAGACTGCAATGGCATAGGCGCCGTAGGACCCTGCGGCGGCCAGCACCCCAAAGGCCCAATCGCGCCGCGAGGCGCAAAAGACGGATCGACCGCGCAGCAGGCTGGCTGCCGGTACGAACAACAGCGCATCCAGTACAAAGAGCCAGGCCACGAACATGACCGCATCGCCGGAAACGCGCGCGCCCAAACCGTCGACCAGCGAATAGCCCGCTGTCATCAGCGCCGATCCAAGCGCAAAAGGCAGAAGCTTTCGCGATTCGCCCGATGCAAACACACCGCGCGCCATCATCAGGATGCCTGCCCCCAGAACCAGAACGCCTGCAACCTCCAAAGGCGCCAGCCTGTCGCTGAGGAAAATCCCGCTGGCAATCAGAACCAGCATCGGCGCTGCACCGCGCGCGATGGGATAAACGCGGCTCAGATCGCCCTGTTCGTAGGCGAAGGCCAGAAACAGCTTGTAAGCGGCGTGAAACGCACCTGATGCCAAAAGCCAGGGCCAGACCTCTGTGGCCGGCCACGGCCGTGTCAGCGCGATCAGCGCGCCGAACCCGCCCTGAATGACGGTCATGATCAGCATGGAGGACAGCTTGCTGCCCCCCACCTTGATCAGCGCATTCCAGAAGGCGTGCAGAAAGGCCGCTGCAAGAACGGCCAAGAACACGCCTGCTGTCATTTAAGCGCTCAATGCGTCGTTGCAGCGACCGCAAACGCCCGTGTGACTGTGCTGGCCCACATCCGGCAAGATCTTCCAGCAGCGCTGGCATTTCTCGCCATCCGCTTTCGCAAAGCTGACCGCGACACCTTCGATCCCTTCCAACGTGAAGGCACCTTTGGGTGCGGCGCCATCGGTAACTGTGATCGCGGAGG
>JBCCUH010000064.1:0-9328 GCA_039197405.1 Pseudomonadota bacterium | reverse complement strand
CGCAACCGGCCGGAGCCGCCCGCGTCGGAAATCTCGTGATGGTGCAGATTGCCACCCATCCGCAGCGCGCAACGGGTGCACCGCTTGGCGGCTATGCGATTTTCGCGGCGCTGTTGTCGGCGGCGGGCCTGCCGCTCTACATCCATGCGCCGAAATTCTATGTGGATGAGTATGGTGTGTCGCTCGCTGCCTTGGGCGCGGTCCTTTTTGCGCTGCGATTGCTGGATGTGGTGCAGGATCCGCTGCTGGGCCGATTGGCGGGGTTGGTGGCAAGATACAGAACAACCGCTGTCACGATCGGTGTCGTTGTGTTGTGTGCAGGCATGGTCGGACTTTTTGCAGTACCCCCGGTGTTTGGTGCGGTGCTGTGGTTCGGGCTGATGCTGACGCTGGTCTTCTCGGCCTTTAGTTTTCTGACCATCTGCTTTTACGCGCAAGGCGTTGCAACCGGATCGGATTTGCCGGGCGAGGGGCATCTGACGCTGGCACGCTGGCGCGAGACGGGGGCTCTGTTGGGCGTGTGTGCGGCAGCCATCGCGCCTGTGGCGCTGGGCGCTTACCTCAGCGCGCCTTTCACCGGGTTTGCCGTTGGTTTTGCGGTTTTGGGCCTGATCGCCGCCTTTGCCATGCGGCATGCCTGGGATACGTCCCGCATTCCCGAGGGGCCGGGCTTCGCGGTGATCCTTCGTGATAGCCAGGCCAGGCGCCTGTTGCTCATCGCCTTGGTGAATGCGGCGCCAGTGGCTGTCAGCTCCACTTTGTTTCTGTTTTTCGTGGAGAGCCGTTTGGGCGCGGCGGGTTCGGAAGGGATATTGCTGCTGTTGTTCTTTTTTAGCGCGGCCTGTTCTGCGCCGCTCTGGAGCCTGCTTGCCCAGCGATTTGGAACCAGAAACACATTGCTGACAGCGATGGTTCTGGCGGTGTGTGCGTTTGGGTTTGCGCTGGGGCTGGGCACCGGTGACACGTTGGCTTTCGCGGTGATCTGCGCCGCATCCGGGGCTGCCATGGGCGCTGATCTGACACTGCTGCCAGCCGCTTTTTCGGCCCGGATGGCGAAGATTGCACCGGGGGCCGCAGAAGGCTTTGGCCTGTGGAGCTTTGTTTCCAAACTGTCATTGGCATTTGCAGCCGTTGCATTGCTGCCGCTTCTGGAGAGCGGCGGATTTCGGTCCGGCACCGAGAATTCCGAAAGCGCGCTGCGCCTGTTGACGCTGCTTTACGCAGGGGTGCCCTGCGCGTTGAAACTTGTGGCGATAACTTTGCTGATTACCACCCGATTGGACGAAGGATAAGACGATGGATCAGATTGCTTATGTATTGCTTGGCGTCGCGCTCATGCTTATCTTGAGCTACGCGAAAGCGCGTTACTTTGATTTCATGGCGCAAAGCCCGATGGACTACGCGCAGGATGATGCGCAGTTTGATCTTCGCAGTCACCTGAACGGGCCGATTGAATGTGAAGGTGTGATCTACGGTCCGACGGGTCGCGTGACGTCACGGTTCACCGGGATGTTCGAGGCGCAATGGACCGGTAACACAGGCATCATGCGCGAAGAGTTTCGCTATGACAGTGGCACGGTGCAACACCGCGAATGGCACCTCACGCTGGGCAATGACGGCAAGATCAAAGCGGAAGCGGCAGATGTGATCGGCACTGGCACCGGATCGCAGGTGGGCTCGGCGGTGCAGTTAAAGTACCGCATCCGGTTGCCTGAGGAAGCTGGCGGTCATGTGCTGAACACGGTGGATTGGATGTATCTGGCGCCCAACGGGTCGATTGTGAACCGCAGCCAGTTTCGCAAGTTCGGGATCAAGGTCGCGGAACTGGTCGCGACAATGCGCAGGGTCGATGCGGCATGAGACAATGGGCGGGCAAACGCTATTGGCTGGTTGGTGCGAGCGAGGGGCTGGGCGCGGCGCTGGCGCATATCATGAGCCGCGCAGGTGCAGAGCTGATCGTCTCGGCACGCAGCCCGGAGAAGCTGAACGATCTGGTCAGGGCGCTGCCCGGTCCGGCGCAGGCGCAAACGGTGGATGTGAGCGACCGCGCCAGCGTCGAATCAGCGGCGGGGGCCATCGGAGACATTGATGGGGTCGTCTTTCTGGCAGGCGTTTACTGGCCGATGAAAGCGCAGGAATGGGATGCGGAGAACGCCGAGGCAATGGCCGACATCAACTTCACCGGAGCGGTGCGCGTTGCGGGTGCCGTCATGCCGCAGATGCAACGGCGGGGGGCAGGGCATATTGTGATCACTGGCTCGCTTTCGGGGTTCCGGGGGTTGCCGGGGGCGATTGGATATGCGGCCTCCAAGGCGGGGACGATGGCGCTGGCCGAAAGCATGTATGCGGATTTGCGTGGCTCGGGCATAGATGTGCAGCTGGGCAATCCCGGATTCATCAAGACGCGGCTGACCGACAAGAACGATTTCCGAATGCCGTTTCTGATGCAGCCGGAAGATGCGGCGCATGACATGTTTGACCTGATGAATTCGCGAAAATTCAAGAAAAGCTTTCCGCGAGTGTTTTCCTGGGTTTTTCGTTTGAGTCAGCTCATGCCGGACTGGATGTATTATCGGCTGTTTGCGTGAGATCAAAGTTGGCATAGTACCGCTGTGAGAGGGTGCGTTAGGAAAGGAGAATCCTTATGGAGCTCAACGCAACTCAAGTCGCGCAGGTGATCGTTCTGGCGCGCGAACTGGACCGCGCGGAAGGCGAGTTTCGTGGTTTCGTGGATCGTCTTGGTGTGGATGAACAGGCCGAACTGGTCGCGCTCATGTGGATCGGACGCGGAAGCTACGAGATCGAGGACATCGACGAGGCCATTGCAATGGCCGCATCGGAGGCCAGCACGCCCACTGCAGACTATCTGATCGGAACGCCGCATCTGGCTGACCATCTGGAAGCTGCGCTGGACGCGCTGAATATCTCGGCCATTACGTTGGAAAACGATCTGATGTGATCGCTTTCGGCGGCGTGTAGCCCTGTCAGGCGTGTTTGACCACGTTCAGATGCTGCGCCAGTTCGCCGATATGATCGAGCCAGGGTTCCAGCAGGCTGGGATCGTCGGTTGCCGCACGCACACCCGGTTCGATTGCGCCGTCCTGCACGGCTTCAATGCCAAGCGACAAGGGAATGGACACAAGCCGCGCCATGGCTGTGCTGGTGTCGTCGCCCCATGCATCCATCGCGTAGGTTTGGTGCCAGAGCACCTGCCCATCCTTTTCCGCCTTCAGCGCCACGCACATGACCACGCGGTCCGGCTCGCCTGGATCATAGGCGTTATCGGCCCAGAAACCGTCTGACATATCTTTCAGCCGCGCATCCCCTTCGGCGCCCTGAAGCGTTTCAATCTCCGCAAAGACTTCTGACCAGGCCGCCGCCCAGCCATTCAGACGCAGGGTGCCGCGCACAAACTCTTTCACCCGCCAAGCCGGATCAAAGTGATACTGCGCCATGAAAGGCAGCGAATCGCGGTTGGGGTAGACTTCGAAGCTTTCCGGTTCCGGCAAGGGTGCTGTGTAGCTGCTGATCGCATCCCATGGGCGTGCAACATTGAATTCCTTGAAGTCGCGTATGGACTTTGACGGGGAGCGCAGCGCTTTGAGAACGCCCAGAGGCGACCAGCTGAACTTGTAGCGAAACGGGTTGGGGGTTTTCGGAATGCCGCCGCAGTAAGAGATGAAGGACAGCTCTGCCTTCGGATCGCAGGCGTCGCTGGCGCGGTAGCTTTCCACGAGCTGATGGGCCATCAGGTGGTCGATACCGGGATCGAGGCCGATCTCGTTCAGCAATACGACACCTGCCTGTTTCGCCTGTTCATCCAGCGCACGCATCTCGGGAGCGATGTAGGATGAGCTGACAAAATGTGCGCCTTTCGAGATGGCCATTTCGGCCAGCGGCACATGCCAGTCGCCGGGCAGCATGGACACCACAACATCACCGGTTTTGGTGCGCGCGGCGAGCGTTTGGATATCAAAAGCATGGATGTTATCGGTTAGATCCCCCACCGCATCCTGCGCCTTGCCGACGGTTCGGTTCCAGACCGTCACGTCCTTGTCCGCTTCAATCAGCCTGCGCAAACCCGGAATTGCAGACAGGCCTGTGCCGCACCAGTGAATTGTCATGGGTTTCGTCCTTTGCTCAAACGTGGGTCTGGAAGCTGTGCTGTGCCCGCGCCCAGACACCCGCTTGCAGATTGGTCAATGTCAGAAGGGACGGCAGCAGTTGCTCTGCGTAATCCTCAGAGCTTTCAACGGGCAATAATGATGGCAGATTGTCAATCGCCATCACATCCAGGGGCGGGGTGTCATGCACGCGCAAGGCAGGCTTCGCCCAATCGGTGGCCCGGTCATAGACCCTGATCGGAGAGAAATCGCTGTCGGGATCACAGGCGATATCACCGATCACACTGAGCTTTCGCGCGGCGACCTTTGCCGAGGCGGGCACGAAGACCGGCGTGCCGGGGCGGGCCAGAATGCAATTGAGAAAAAGATCATGTGCCAGCACTTCGGGGAAGGGGCCGCCATGGGCTGTTTCGGCCATATCCCATTTTGTGCAGGCCACACCCATTGCTGTCAGAAGATCGGCAGCGCCCGCGCCGACACGTCCCAGCGCGCCGATGATCAGCGCGGTGGGCCTGCCAGTTCCAAGCGCCACTAGCTCTGTCTGAAGCTCGGCCAGAAGCGCGGTGGAGCTGTCATAGGTGCTGACCGCTTCGCAAAGCTGGCCGCGTTGTTGCGCCATCCAGCTTTTGAGGGACACAGCTGCGCCTGCGTATCCTGCCCAATATCCAAAGGCGGCCACGCGGCGGCCGCCCTCATCGACCAGATACTCCAGATCATAGAGTGTGCCGCCGCCTGCCTTGAACCTGTCCAGCAGAATGCGCCCTGAAGGTTGGCCTTTGAATGCGTGACCGAACATAATGTGCCGATGGGTTAATGGGGTGCCGTCATCGGGCAGTTCCTTGAGGCCGAAGATGATCGCGTCATCCGGCGCATTGGGCCAGCTGTTTTCATCTGCAATGGCACAGCCTGCCTCGCGATATCCGGCGATGGGAATGGCGCGGGCGCGGCTGTCTTCAACGGTCACGCGGATGCCGGCACGGATCAGCTTTGCCGCGCCTTGGGGCGTCAGCCCGACCCGCTCTTCATTGTCGCGTTGCTCTGCACGAACCCAGAGATGTGTCATGGCAGTTCCTTCAGATATAGGTTTGCGCGTGATGCCGGCCTGTGTCTTCCAGATGCGCAATGTTGTTGAATTGCGTCAGGCTCAGGTTGCCGCCGAGATTGACGATGCGGTGCACCGAGGTGTTCATGATCGACAGGGTTGTTCGGGCGAAACGGGAAACGTCCATGTCCATGATCTGACGTGTCAGCATGCCGATCACACCACCTGATGTGACCACCAAGGCGCGATCCGACTGCGCGGCGATATCGGCCAAGGCGGCAGAAATGCGATCTTCGAATGCAGCGTAGCTTTCGGGGATGCCTTGCAACTTGCCGTCTTTCCAAGCTTGAGAAAGCTTTGGCATATGCTCGACAAATTCGTCGCGGGTCTTCGGATGCGGCGCGCCGGACCAGGCACAATAAGCCTCGGCCAGCTCGAAATACGACAGTTCATTCAGTCGGGCGTCGCTGACAATTGGGGCAAAGCCCTGCGCATTCATCCCATGCGCAGTCTCGACGTGCCGCCGCATTGTTCCGCAATAGACGCTGTCAAACACCTGATGGGTTGCGCGCAGATGCTCGCCCAGCCAGGTGGCCTGTTCGTGGCCCAGATCGCTTAGCTTGTCGTAGCTGTGTTCATCCTGACTTCCCGAATTGGCCTGCCCGTGCCTCACCAGAGTGATATGCGCCATGAAATGCCTCTTGTGCTTGGACCTTTGCTGTAGCGAGATAGGGCCGTCGAGAAAAGGGGGTGGCACGCCATGCCGATCAATGCCGAGCGCTTTCTGGAGAGTTTGCATCACCTGCGGTCCATCGGGGCGGCGGGTATCGGCAAGGGCGTCGTGCGCCCCGCATTTTCGGATGCTGACATTGAGGCGCGGAATTGGCTGAGCGTGCAGCTTAGCGCGGCTGGGCTGGAGGTTCATGTTGATCCTGTGGGTAACATCTTTGGTCTGGCGCCGGGACGCAGCCTGTTGCTTGGCTCGCATACCGACAGCCAGCCTGAGGGCGGATGGCTTGACGGGGCGCTTGGTGTCATGGCGGCGCTGGAAATGGCGCGCGCCGCGCATGAGGATGGCAGCGCGCCTGTAACGGTCGTGTCTTTTCAGGATGAGGAAGGGCGATTTGGCGTCACCACCGGCAGTGCGATCTGGAGCGGAACCCTGAGTGTGCAAAAGGCGGACGTGCTGACAGATAGCGCTGGGGTCACCTTTGCCGATGCACGCGCAACGATGCCGGGCAGGCAAGCGGAGTTTGTTGACCCGAGCCGGTTCACAGGTTTCATCGAGATGCATATCGAGCAAGGCCCGATCATGGACGGGACGGGCGAGCAGATCGGCGTTGTCACTGATATCGTTGGTATCCGCGATATGAAAATCACCCTGGAAGGTCAGCAGAACCACGCAGGCACTACGCCAATGGCGCTGCGCCGCGATGCGTTTCAGGCGCTCAGCGCGTTCAACGCCGCGCTCAATGAACGGTTGCGCAATGTGGTGACGCCCCAGACGGTCTGGACGATTGGCCATGTCAGCCTGCATCCCAATGCGTCCTCAATCGTGCCGGGCCGGGCGGTTTTCTCGATGCAATGGCGGGATGGTGATGCGGGGCGGTTGAGCCGTATGGAGCAAGTGATCCGAGAAACTGCGGTAGAAATTGCCGAAAGCCATGGGATGGCCCTGTCTTATGGGCCACTGCTTGGGCTGGAGCCGGTGCAGATGGATGCAGGTCTGCGCGCTGCGCTGGAGGCGGGGGCGAAATGTCATGCACTCGGCACATGGCGCAGAATGCCCTCGGGCGCGCTGCATGATGCCACGAATGTGTCCAAGCTGATGCCAAGCGGGATGCTGTTCGTGCCGTCCATCGGCGGTATCAGCCATGATTTTGCAGAAGACACGCGGGAAGCGGACCTTGTGTGTGGGCTGAAGGTATTGGCGTCGGCAGTCAGCGCGCTTTAGGGAGAAACGGGCACCATCGTGCCTTGCAACGCGGCGACGTGTTTGCGCCTGCCCCTTTCGACGGCCCAGACATCCGCTGCAACGATCACCAGCCGCTTGCCGGGCTTTAACACACGCCCTTGGGCAATGAGGTTGCCGGAGGCGGCGGCAAGAAAGTTGATTTTCAGCTCGGCAGTCATGACTTCTGTATCCAACGGCATGACGCTGAGCGCGGCATACCCGGCTGCGCTGTCGCCGACGGAAAAAACCAGCCCGCCGTGAGCAAAACCCTGTTGTTGCGTGAAGCCGTCCGAGACAGGCGCAAGTATCTGCGCTGTGCCTTCCGTGAGGTCGCCCATTTTTGCACCGATGGACGTCATGAGGGACTGTTTGGCAAAGCTGGCGCGCAGCTTTGCCTCTATCGCGGGATCGAGCGCGTCAGAAATCGAGGTTCTCCACGCTGAGCGCGTTTTGCTGAATGAACTCGCGGCGCGGCTCGACCACATCGCCCATGAGCTTGGTAAAGAGGTCATCCGCCTCGACCATATCGTCGATTTTCACTTGCAGCAGCGTGCGTGCATCCGGGTCCAGCGTGGTTTCCCACAGCTGATCGGGGTTCATTTCGCCAAGGCCCTTGTAGCGCTGCAGCGTCAGCCCTTTTTCGCCTTCGTTGAGGATCGCGTTTAGCAGATCGAGCGGGCCGTGAATAAGTTGGCTGCGGTCCTTGCGCACAAGCGTTGCAGGCAGGTTGTAGACGTCCTGCAGGCTGCGGGTGAAGCTGCCGGTCTTGCGGGCTTCGCCAGAGCGGAGCATTGGGCCATCAAGCGTGCGCACCTCTTCCACGCCGCGCAGAATGCGGGCGAGGCGGATGCCTTTGTCCTGGGTGATGCGGCCCTGCCAACCGCGTTCATATTCCAGCGCGATGAGATCGAGCCGCTGGGCAACACGGTCGGCTGTGCCTTGCAGATCGCTGTCCACCGCGCCGGGCACGAAAGCACCTGCGATTGCCGCCTGCTCAAGGATATGGCGCGGGTAATGGGTTGGGAAGGCGTCCAGAACACGCTTGAGCTGGCGGGCTTCCTCCACCACACGGCGCAGGTCTGCACCGGTGATTTCCTCGCCATTGCCTTGTTTCAGCAGCGCGCCTTCAATGCCCTGTTCGATCAGATATTCGTCCAGCGCCGCCTGATCCTTGAGATACACTTCCGACTTGCCACGCGCCACTTTGTAAAGCGGTGGCTGCGCGATGTAGAGGTAACCACCTTCGATCAGCTCGGGCATCTGGCGATAGAAGAACGTCAGCAAGAGCGTGCGAATGTGCGCGCCGTCCACGTCGGCGTCGGTCATGATGACGATCTTATGATAGCGCAGCTTGTCGATGTTGAACTCATCGCGGCCAATGCCGGTGCCAAGCGCCATAACAAGGTTCCCGATTTCCTGGCTGCTCAACATTTTGTCAAAGCGCGCGCGCTCCACATTCAGGATTTTACCACGCAGCGGCAGGATGGCTTGCGTGCGGCGGTCACGGCCCGTCTGGGCAGAGCCACCGGCACTATCACCCTCGACGAGGAAAACCTCGGTCTTGGAGGGGTCCTTCTCGGAGCAGTCTTTCAGCTTGCCCGCGAGGTAGTTTACATCCATAGCCGTCTTGCGGCGCGTCAGCTCCCGTGCCTTACGCGCAGCTTCTCGCGCCAATGCGGCTTCAATGATCTTGCCGACGATGATCTTGGCCTCGTTGGGGTTTTCTTCGAACCATTCGGCCAGCTTTTCGTTTACCAAACTCTCAACAGCGGGGCGCACTTCGGAAGACACAAGCTTGTCTTTCGTCTGACTGGAAAATTTCGGGTCCGGCACCTTCACAGATAACACGCAGGTCAGCCCCTCGCGCGCATCGTCGCCGGTGAAGTTAACCTTTTCACGCTTCGCGATCCCGCTGGACTGCGCGTAGTTGTTGATCGTCCGCGTCAGCGCGCCGCGAAAACCCGCCATATGCGTGCCGCCATCGCGCTGCGGGATGTTGTTGGTAAAAGGCAGCACCGTCTCGTGGTAGCTGTCGTTCCACCACATCGCGACTTCCACACCGATGTCATCCTTTTCGCCGATCATATAGACCGGCTCGGGCATCACAGGGGATTTTGAGCGGTCAAGATATTTGACGAATTCCTTGACGCCGCCCTCATAGAAAAGTTCGGTCTTCAGCGGTTCCGCGGGGCGTTCGTCCGTCAGGAT
>JBCCUH010000063.1:0-9374 GCA_039197405.1 Pseudomonadota bacterium | reverse complement strand
CGACCGGCAAAATGCGCCCACCCTCGGGTCCGGCACGGTAAACACCCAGAATGCGTGCCGGGTTCGCACCGATTCTGCGGATCAGCCGACCTTCATAGTGATGCGTCTCGCCTTTCACCTCCTGCAGCCGCGCAAGAATGCGGTCCCCCGCCCCCATCGCCGGATCAGAGGCGCGAGGCATCATCAGAACCACAGGCTCAACCCCTTCGCCCTGCCACTCCATTGGCTTCGCAATCAGATCGCCATCACCATCCGGTCCGACGATCTGAAGAACGCTGACCGGTGGCAGCTTGTCCGGATCGCGATAGGTCTTCTTGCGTTTCTCCAGATGGCCCTCGGCCTCCAGCTCTTTGAGGATGCGCTTGAGGTCTATGCGTGCGGCACCCTTGATGCCAAAGGCCTTGGCGATGTCACGCTTGGCCGTCAGCGTTGGGTTGGCGGCAATCCAGTCCAGGATTTCGATTTTGGAAGGTAGCTTGCTCATGTCTTTCGCCTATCATGCGGCACGGACAAGCTACAGGGTAGATCGCGTTGCGGCGTGGACAATCACAAGCCGGTGAGGACTTTCTGACGCGCGATCAGATCGACGCCCAGCTGGTCGAGAAAATGCAAGTGATCAATGAAGTTCCAGTTCTCCGCGATCCTGTCACCTTCCCGGCGATAGAGATCGACACCCCGCATCGTCGCTTTTTTGTCCGACTTCGGCGCAAGCCCGATGTAACCACCAAGGCTTGTCACATCAAAAGTCGGCCAGCCGAAGAATCCGCCGAAATTCCCTTCCCCGATCTCACAGCGATGACCAAAGAAATCACCCCACTGCAAGCCTTCCTCAAAAGGAATGCAGTGCTGTTTGATGTAACCATCCTGCGTGTAAGGCGCGCCGATGCCGCCCGGCCCCCACCAGATCATGTCCGGCGTCCAATCTAGCGACAGATCGGTGTTCGTCGTATGCACATCCACGTCCAGCAAACGATTGATCATCCGTTGGTACAGCCGAATGGTTGTCTGCCCTTCGCTCTCCGGCTGATCCTCAAACAAAAGCCCATCGTGCGTGCGCGGTCCGGGCGTCACCATGGTGGCGGCGGTAGAGGGCGGCATTACCTCTGCGCGCGCTTGCGCCATGAAGTTCATCGCGTCGAGGAACATCGTGCTGTCAACGATCTTGCCATCCGCCACCTGATGAAACTCCGCATATCGCAGCATCGTGGCCTGCCCGGTGGGGCGCACGCCCAGAAAGGGCGCGTTGAAGAGCCCCAGCAAATGACCCATGGACACAACCCAAAGCGTGTCACCCCCATCCAGATCATTGAACCCGGCGCAGAAAATATCCTGACGCCTTTGCAGCGGCGCAAAAGACTGGCGCAGCGGTGTCCAGAAACCGCGTGCCGCGGCCTCTGCTCCGATTGCGGCATCAAACGGATGGGTGAAGTGAAACGCGCAATCATGGCTGGTGTTTCGCGCCAAAGCGCCCGCCACTGCACTGTCCGGCGCATTGTCCAATGCGGCGTAGTGATCAAGAACGGTTTGCTTGGCCTTTGCGATCGCCGACGATTTAAGGGTCATGCGAGGGCGCTGAAAAGTATCTGATATCATGTCTTGAACGTGACGCAGCCCGCGCCTCAGGGCAAGACCTGAGTCACAAATGCCGATACATCACCAGTGCATCAATCAAACCGTCCTTTGGATGATCGAATGCGCCGGGAAGCCGGCCAACGGTGTCAAAGCCCGCGCGCGTCCAGATGTCGATGGCACGGGTATTGTTGGCGAGCACGAAGTTGAACTGCATCGCCGTAAAGCCCGCGGTTTTGGCGCGCACCAACGCATCTTCCAGCATTGCGCGGGCAACACCTTTTCCGGCGGTGCCCTGCGCGGTGATAAAGCCGCAATTGCACACATGGCTGCCGCCACCGGGCTGGTTGGTCCTGATGTAATAGGTGCCCAGCGCGCACCCTGCATCTTCGATCACAAAGGCACCTGCATCTGCGCCGGTCCAATAGGACAGCGCGTCCACCTCTGAGATGCCGGGATCAATGGCATAGGTTTCACCGGCGCGAAACACCGGCTTCAGCATCGACCAGAGCGTATCGCGGTCATGCGATTGCACCACCCGGACCGAAAGCTTCGTCACGGTTTCAGTCTGGCGTGCGGCTGGGTGCCGATGCGTTTGATTTCAAACTTGTCAATGGAGTTGACCAGATCAAGCAGACGGGAATGCCCGAAACTGCGCGGATCGAAATCCGGGTAGCGCTGCATGAGCTGGCTACCCAATGGTCCCAGGGCGACCCAGCCATCATCATCCGTCGACCCGGAAATCACATTCTTAAGAATTTGATAAGCATGATTGATATCCTGTTTCTTTGCCGAGCGCGCTGACGCTTCGCTGTCCGAGACCAGGTTTTCGACGGTGATGAACTGTTTGCAGGCAACCCGAAAGCTTTCGGGTGTCTTGCCTTCGCCCATGCCCCAGACATCGATCCCTTCCTCGCGGATGCGCTGCGCGAGTTTGGTGAAATCACTGTCCGAGGAAATCAGCACAAAGCCGTCGTGACGCCCTGCGTGCAGGATATCCATCGCGTCGATGACCAGCGCAATGTCAGAGGCATTCTTGCCAACGGTATTCTTGGGTTGGTGACAGGGGGTGATAGCCAGCGCCGAGAGCTTTTCCATCCAGGGACGCACACCGCCTTCGTCAATGTCGCCGTAAAGCCGCCGGACACTGGCCTCGCCAAACCGCGCAATCTCATCAAAGATGGCATCCGCGAATTTCGCCGGCATATTCTCGCCGTCGATCAGGACGGCGAGACGTTTGGGCGCATCTACCATGCTTTAGTAGACAACGACGGACCGGATGGATTCGCCTGAATGCATCAGATCGAAACCCTTGTTGATATCGCTAAGCGGCATCGTGTGGGTGATCATCGGGTCGATCTCGATCTTGCCATCCATGTACCAGTCTACGATCTGCGGCACATCTGTGCGCCCGCGTGCGCCGCCAAAGGCGGTGCCCCGCCAGCTGCGGCCTGTGACCAACTGGAAAGGACGTGTGCTGATCTCGGCGCCCGCAGGGGCCACGCCGATGATGATGCTTTCGCCCCAGCCTTTATGCGCCGATTCAAGCGCGGTGCGCATCACGCCCACGTTGCCTGTCGCATCAAAGGTATAGTCCGCGCCGCCTTTGGTCAGGTCCACGAGATAGGCGACAAGATCGCCGTCCACCTCGTTGGGGTTCACGAAATCGGTCATGCCGAAGCGTGTGGCCATCTCGACCTTGGAGGGGTTGAGATCCACGCCGACAATCTGGTCCGCACCTGCAAGGCGCAGGCCCTGAATGACGTTCAGGCCAATGCCGCCCAGCCCGAAGACGATGGCGCGGGAGCCGATTTCGACCTTGGCGGTGTTGATCACCGCGCCGATACCTGTGGTGACACCGCAACCGATGTAGCAGATCTTGTCGAAGGGCGCGTCCTCACGCACTTTGGCCAGCGCAATCTCGGGCAGAACCGTGTGGTTGGAGAAGGTCGAGCAACCCATGTAGTGCAGGATCGGATCGCCATCGAGCGTGGTGAAACGCGAGGTGCCATCCGGCATCAGGCCCTGACCTTGCGTCGAGCGGATTGACTGGCAGAGGTTGGTTTTGGGATTGAGGCAATATTCGCACTCGCGGCACTCGGGCGTGTAGAGCGGGATAACGTGATCGCCGGGTTTCAGCGAGGTGACGCCTTCGCCCACTTCCATGACGACGCCTGCGCCTTCATGGCCGAGGATCGCCGGGAAAAGGCCTTCGGGATCAGCGCCAGACAGGGTGAATTCATCGGTGTGGCAGATGCCCGTGGCCTTGATTTCAACGAGCACCTCGCCTGCACGGGGACCGTCCAGATTCACATCCATGATTTCAAGTGGCTTGCCCGCTTGCGTGGCAACGGCGGCTTTGGTGCGCATAGGTATCTCCATTTCTCTTCGCCTGAGACCTTGTTGCAGAACGCGCTGCGGTTCAAGCTTTCCTTATGTCTTTCACTTTGTCTTTTTGCGAAAACTCTGGTGGCAGGACAGGCATGTCGCCCCTGCTTCGGGCAGCCCAGCGCGCAGCGTCGCGAGGCTGGAGACGTCCAGTTTATTGAAAGCCGCATTCATATTGAGCGCGCGCTGCGTGAAGTCCGGGTAGCTGACCCAGATCAGTGGCAATGCTTCCGATTTGGGGTCTTGTGCGGGTTTGGCAAAGAGGTTGATCGTCTCGCCGCCAATGCGGGCAAGATCCTTGCGCGCCTTCTCTGCTTTGCCGGGATCGAAGGCGATTTCTCCCTTGGCCATATTGCCCAGAGTGTTCAACGCATCCTTGGCGCTGGTCATGGCATTCATACGCGCCATGACGTCCGGATCCTTGACGCCCTGATGTGCGGCAAGGGTGGTGGCAAAGGTCAGGGCCGCAAGGACAAGAGGTGTGGTGCGCATCTGGGTCTCCTTTACGTGCAATTTGACGCATCCGGCCCTTGCTGCAAAGCCTTTTCAATGTGGTCTGGCCTGGCTTGCGTCTGATGCTGGGTTTGATGTTCGGACGGACTCGACTCTTCGCAGATCTCTTCTATAAAATGAGAACAAATATAGAACATATCAACTCTGGCCGCCCATATGCCCAACCGCCGCATCTTGTGTATCTGGTTCCCCCGGATGGGGGTGGAGCGGTTGATCCGTCTGGAACGCGCTGCGGTCGAGCTGCCGCTTGCCACTGTGGAAGAGCTGGGCAACGCGCATGTGATCGCCTCTGTCTCCGTCATGGCGCAGGGGCGCGGTGTGCATGTGGGTCAGCCCGTGCGCGATGCCCATGCGGTCTGCAGCGAGCTGATCACCCGGCGGCGCAACATACAGGCCGAGGCAGGATTTCTGACGGTGCTGCGCCGTTGGGCGGGCAAGTTTTCACCCTGGGTCTCCGAGCAGCAGCCCGATGGGCTGGCGATTGATCTGACCGGCTGCGCGCATCTTTTCGGCGGGGAAGAGGCGCTTTTGGTTCAGGTGCATGAGGATTGCGAGGATCTGGGCCTCAGCGTGCAATGCGGGATCGCTGATACGCTGGGCGCGGCCTGGGCGCTGGCGCGCTATGCAGGTCAGCCGGGCCAGCACCACCGCAGCGGCGATGCGATAGATCAGGAGGCGCGCGCGACACGCTCGCGTGCTGCCAAGCGGCGGCGGTGGGAACGGGGCGGGGCCGCGCCTGTGACCCTGGTGAAGGCAGGGGCGGAGATCCTGCGCATCGCGGCCCCCGGCAAGACCCACAGCGCCCTGGCCAATCTGCCGATTGCCGCGCTGCGGTTGGAGCCTGATCAGATCGCCGGTCTGGCGCGGCTGGGTCTGAGGCGCGTGGGCGATCTGGCCGGGCAACCGCGAGCGGGGCTGGCGCGGCGCTTTGGCAAGGGGCTGGTGATGCGGCTGGATCAGGCGTTTGGGTCGGCACCCGAGCCGATCTCGCCTGCGCGCACGCCGTTGCATTTCGCCGTCCGCATGACGCTGCCCGATCCGATCGGTCTGGAAGAGGATGTGCTGGCCGGGGTTGATCGTCTGCTGCCTCGCCTCTGCGAGCGTTTGCGCGAAAAGGGGCGCGGGGCGCGCAAGGTGCGGGTGCAGGCCTTTCGCAGCGACCACACGATGGAGTGGCTTGATGTGATACTGGCGCGCGCATCGGATGATCCGGCGCGCTTGCGGCCGCTTCTGGCAATGCGGCTGGACAGCATTGATGCAGGCTTTGGGATCGACATGCTGCGGCTGGAAGCGGTGCAGACCGAACCGCTGCATGCGCGCACCAAGGTTGGCCATCTGGATGCCGCGCGCGCCGTTTCGGACCGGCTGACCAGGGGCACTGCGCTGGATGATCTGATGGGGCGTCTGGGCGGGCGCATCGGGATGGAGGCCATCACACGCAGGCATCCCGTCTCATCGCATATCCCTGAAAAGACTGCCCAGGTTCTGGCGGCGGCCTGGTCGGAGCCTGCAAGGGACTGGCCCGGACCCCCTGCCCCGCGCCCGCTTTTGTTGTGGCGTCCGGAACCTGTGAATGCACCGCCTGCGCCACATCTGCCCGCAGAGTTTCGCTGGCGGGGGCGCGATCTGCATATCTCGCGGGCGCGCGGGCCGGAACGGATTGCCCCGGAATGGTGGCTGGATGAGCCTGACTGGCGCACCGGCGTGCGCGACTACTGGCGTGTGCAGACGCAGGAGCATGACTTGCTGTGGCTCTATTTCGCCCATGGCAGCGCAATGTCCGCAGGCTGGTTCTGTCAGGGCAGTTTCGCGTGACGGGGGCGGTGCAAATCTTTTTGGAAAAGATTTGGCAAGATGTTTTGAAAACATCTTGGCGCCCCCTCGCAAACAGTAATCCTTGATCTGCGCCTCATTTGCCGCAACTGTGGAGCCATGACAGATCAATCTCCCATCCCTTTGCATCCCGGCACTATCCCGCAGCAGGTGGCATTTCACCGGCGTGAGCTTGGGGTAATCCTGTCGCTCTATGGGCGCATGGTCGCCGCAGGTGAATGGCGCGACTATGGCATTTCCTGTCTCAAGGACGTGGCTGTCTTTTCAGTTTTTCGCCGCACCGCCGAGCATCCGCTCTATCGTATCGAGAAACGTCCCAAGCTGAGAAACCGGCAGGGGCAATATGCGGTGATCGGCATGGATGGGCAGGTCCTGAAACGCGGCTCTGATCTGGTAGCGGTTCTGAGGGTTCTGGAGCGCAAGCTCATACGGGCCGTCGACTGAACACAGACGGTTCTTTGCCGCCAGCGTTCGCGCAATGAGTTTAATTGGCAAGATGAAGAGGGGAGCGGATCACAGGCGCGCGTGCCGTGTGACATCGCCATCGCCCTGCGCCGCAATTCTGGCAATGGCCTGTTCGGCATCTTCCAGAACAACCGACATCGCGTGGGCATTGGCGTGAATCAGCGTCCTGCTGTCTGCCAACATCGCCACGTGCCCTTTCCAGAACAGCAGGTCACCGGTGATGAAATTGCCGGTCACTGTACGCCCGAGGCCATCGTGTTGCTGATCACTGTCGGCAGGGCAGGTCATACCGCAGGCCAAGAGCGCGGCTTGCACTAGGCCTGAGCAGTCAATGCCGAAGCGGCTGTTGCCGCCCCAGAGGTACGGCGTTCCCAGAAACAGCCGCGCAACCTGTGCCGGGCTGCGTTCGGTTTCGTCCAGAGGTGCAATATGCTGGCGCGGCACATAGCCGAAGGGCGTTTCGGCAAAGCGCCCGTCGGTGTTGAGCACGGTGATGTGCGATCCGAAGCTGAGTGGGATGAGATCTGCGGATTTGAAGTTGGCGTCCTCGTAGGCGTGACTGGACGGCGCGCTGATCCGGTGGGTGGCGCCGCGTGCATCCCCCAGATCGCTGGCGCTGACATAGCCGCAATATCCGTCCTTGTCCGCCTGCAGAAAAGACCAGCCATCGCGGGTTTCCAGAACGCGCACCACATCGCCCAGCAGCAACTGGCGATCCCGTGGGCCGTCCGGCGCGCGCAAAAGATCGGCAACGGGAACTGTCACCTGACGCGCCGCCCCTTTGACAAACTCATCGGCAGCAACCTGACCGCGCAGGCTTTCGCAAGCCACGCGTCCGTTGAAAGGGGTGCTGCGCGGATCGCTCACAGGTTCAGCATCTCGGGAAGCGCGGCCAGCAGGGCGCGCGTGCCCTGGCCCACGCCGCCCTTGGGTCTTGCGGGTGCGGCGCCGGGTTGCCAGCCATAAATGTCGAAATGCATGTAGTTCGGCGTTTCGGTCACAAAGCGGCGCAGGAAAAGCGCAGCGGTGATGGAACCGGCGAACCCGCCTTTGGGCGCGTTGTCGAGGTCTGCCACCCCCGGTTCGATCATCGGCTCATAGGGGTCCCAGAAGGGCATGCGCCAGACCGGATCCGAGGCGGCGGTTGCGCCCCTTTCAAGCGCCGCGGCGGCTGTATCGCTTTGCGCGTAGAACGGTGCAAGGTCCGGGCCGACGGCAACACGCGCCGCACCGGTCAGCGTGGCCATGGAAATGATCATATCCGGCGTATCCTCGTCCGCGAGGGCCAGCGCATCGGCCAGCACGAGGCGTCCTTCGGCGTCGGTGTTATTGATCTCGACCGTCAGCCCCTTGCGCGAGGTCAATATGTCCTGCGGCCGAAACGCATCGCTGCTGACCGAGTTTTCCACGGCGGGGATCAGCACGCGCAGTTGCAGGGGCAGATCGAGCGCCATGATCATTTTGGCGAGCCCGAGCACGGCCGCCGCGCCGCCCATGTCCTTTTTCATGAGGCCCATGGATGCGCCCGGTTTGAGGTTCAGCCCGCCCGTGTCGAAACATACGCCTTTGCCAACCAGCGTCAGCCTGGGGCCCGCGTTGCCCCATGACAGGTCTATCAGGCGCGGTGCGCGCGAGGCGGCGCGGCCAACCGCGTGGATCATCGGGTAGTTGTTTTCCAGAAGGGCGTCGCCGGTTGTGACTGCGATCGACGCGTCGTGATCACTGGCCAATTGGCGCGCCGCCGCCTCCAGATCGGGCGGTCCCATGTCGGAAGCGGGGGTGTTGATCAGATCGCGGGTCAGCACCTCGCCTGCGGCAATGGCTTGCAAGCGGCTGGCATCGACACCTTCGGGGCAGACAAGCTGGGCGACCGGCGCGGCGGGTTTGGTGTAGCGGTCATAGCTGTAGCCTGCCAGAAGCCAACCCAGCAGTTCCGCTTCCAGCGCCTTGGGTTCAAGCGATGTTTCCAGCCTGTAGGTGTTTGGCGGCAGTTTTGTCCGCGCTGCAGCCAGCGGGAAGCGCGTTCGCCTGCGCGTCTCCCCGGACCCCAGACCCGCAAGCGCGAGGCTGATGGCGCCTTTCGCATCCGGAACCAGCAGAACCTCGCCGATGGATGCTTTGAAGCCATTTGCCTCCACCCAGCTTTGTGTCGTTTGGGTTTGGGTCCCGGCCCAGCGGCCAATCTCGTCGGCGCCCAGAGCGACCAGAGGGATGGGTGCACTGTCTGAACTGACGAAAGTGAACGGCATGCAAATATCCTTGGATGAGGGATGCACCAAAGCTAGCCGCTTGCCGCCGCGTCGCAACATCAATTTGCACAATTGCGCAGATGTTTGCTGCCGGGCCGGGATAAATCGGCAGGAAATCTCTGTCGCTGGTCAGACGGTGACGTCCTGCAGATCCCAAATCGCGCTCAGGGATTGATCACCGCTGCGCACCAGCCTTGCGAAGGTCGCGCCCAGGGCCACCCAATCGCCGCTGTCGATGCAGGATGTAACATCCTCGGCCACGCGCGCGAGGGTCTGCAGCCCGATCTGATCACCGATACCGACCAGTGAATGCACGGTTTTTCTGAGGTCGCAAGACGCCCCGGCACGATACAGTTT
>JBCCUH010000062.1:0-9410 GCA_039197405.1 Pseudomonadota bacterium | reverse complement strand
GCAGCACGCAGGGCCACGGCGACAATGGCAAAAGGGCGCAGCTTGCGCTGCGCCCTAAGCTTCCATCCATCCGGGTTGCGTGAGTGGTAGTTGGAGTGGAAGAGGTGGTGGGCTTAGCCGTCCAGTTGCGGCAGCAGGCCCGATGCGATGGCATCCGCGACCTCGCCCTCACCGAGCACACCGTCGTTGTCAGCGTCTGCGGTGTTGAACATGTCCTGGCTGACATCAGGCGCAGCGGCTTGGACCTCTTCCCAGGTCAGAACCCCATCACCGTTGGCATCAGCGCCTGTCATAGCAAAAGCCATTGTCGTGGTTGCCAAAATAGCACCGAGTGCTGTCAGTTTCCGTGTCATGTATTGTCTCCTTGAGAAACCTGCGTCCGTAAGTGGTACGCTGAACTCATATTGCGTACCGGAAAACAGATTGCATGGGCGATCAGGAAGACTGGCTGATTTCGGCAAGGATGTGCAGGATGCAGCTTTGAGTTGTGGCAACTAATGGCCTGTTGAAATAACATAATACTTGATTGGCAATGTCTTGCTGAGCTTTGCAGGAGATACCGGTGAAACACCGCGAAAACCGGTGCAATCTTGAGGGGGTGAGGCAGATGCAAAGCACCTGCCTCACCGGGTTGGCGATTCACATCTTGGGCATGATGACCTTGTCGATCACATGGATCACACCGTTTGACGCTTCCACGTCTGCCTGCACGACAGCCGCGTCATTCACCATCACGCCGCCTTCGGTCATGATTGTAACGTCGCTGCCCTGCACGGTCGCGGCCTTCATCCCGTTGCTAAGATCGCCCGACATCACCTTGCCCGGCACCACATGGTAGGTCAGGATCGCGGTCAGCTGATCCTTGTTCTCTGGTTTCAGCAGCGTTTCAACCGTGCCCTCGGGCAGCGCCGCAAATGCATCATCTGTCGGGGCGAAGACGGTGAACGGGCCGTCACCCTTCAGAGTATCCACCAGACCGGCGGCCTGAACGGCAGCAACAAGCGTTCCAAAGCTTCCGGCACCGACAGCGACATCGACGATATCCTTCGAATGGCCATCGGCCAGTGCAGGACCGGACAGAAGGGTTGCCGCGGCGGCTGCGATAAAAGTACGACGGATCATGAGTAGTCTCCTTGTTCAGCGGTTTTGCTATCGCGTTCCCCGGTTGGGGTAACTGCATTGCATACGCGGCTGCCGCCGGGTTGGTTCACGGGGGATTACCGCCGAGGCGGTTTGACGATTCCCGCTGGGGGGCTAAGCCGGGGCGTTCGAAATCTTCCACTCAAGAATCTGTTAATAACTGTCAGCGTTTCGTGAAGATCCGCCCGCTTTGCGCCCTGCTTTCGCACCTGTGTCACATCCCCGTGCAAGTGCTTGCCAGCTCTGTTCATGCCGCGCAGACTCTGCTCAGTATCTGCCTCGGGTACAAACCTCACAGGAGCGGCGCAATGAGTATGAGTTTTGCAATGAGCGTGCTGGAAACACTGGCACTGATGTTTGCTTTTGCGGTGGGCGTATGTGCCCTGATTGCGCTTGTGCTTTTCGTTCTGGACCGGACGCAAACCGAAGATGCCATCCGCAGGAATTATCCGGTGATCGGTCGGTTCCGGCACATCTTTTCGACCCTGGGTGAATTCTTCCGGCAGTATTTCTTTGCCATGGACCGCGAAGAGCTGCCCTTCAACCGGGCGCAGCGCGAATGGGTCAAACGCGCGGGCGAGGGCAAGGGCAACACCGTCGCCTTTGGCTCGACACGCAATCTGAATGTCGTGGGAACGCCGATCTTTGCAAACGCGGCCTTCCCGCCGCTGGATGATCAATACGCAAGCTCCGAGCCTCTGGTGATCGGTCCCGACACGCCGCATCCATTCCACGCGGGTAGCATCTTCAACATCTCGGGGATGAGCTTCGGCGCCATCTCCAAACCGGCCGTCCAGGCGCTGAGCCGGGGCGCGGCCGAGGCCGGGATCTGGATGAACACCGGCGAAGGCGGATTAAGCCCCTTTCATCTGGAGGGCGGCTGCGATCTGGTCTTTCAGGTCGGCACCGCGAAATACGGTGTGCGCACGCCCGAGGGCGATCTGAGTGACGAGAAACTGCGCGAGATCGCAGGGCATGCCTCCGTGCGCATGTTTGAAATCAAGCTTGCCCAGGGCGCCAAACCGGGCAAAGGCGGCATCCTCCCGGCTGCCAAGGTCACCGCGGAGATCGCGAAAATCCGCGGCATTCCCGAAGGCACCGACAGCCTGTCGCCGAATCGGCACCGCGACGCGGCCAACTGGTCATCCCTGCTCGATATGATCGCGCATCTGCGCGCCGTGACGGGCAAGCCGGTGGGTATCAAGACCGTGGTTGGCACAGAGGCCGCAACTCAAGAGCTGTTTGACGCGATCGTGCAGCGCGGCGCGGATAGCGCACCGGACTTCATCACCATCGACGGCGGTGAGGGCGGCACCGGCGCTGCGCCGATGCCGCTGATTGATCTTGTCGGCATGTCGATCCGCGAGGCGTTGCCACTGGTCGCTGACATGCGCGATGCGGCGGGTCTGAAGAACCGCATTCGCCTCGTTGCAAGTGGCAAGCTGGTCAATCCCGGTGATATCGCCTGGGCCTTGGCCGCAGGTGCTGATTTCGTCACATCCGCACGGGGCTTCATGTTTTCCCTGGGCTGCATTCAGGCGCTGAAGTGCAACAAGAACACCTGCCCGACAGGGATCACCACCCATGATCCCCGCTTTCAAAAAGGGCTGGTTGTCGAGGATAAGGACAAACGGGTGACCGCATATGCCAAAAGCATCGTTAAGGAAGTGGAAACCATTGCCCATTCGGTTGGGGTAAGCGAGCCGCGTCAACTCAGGCGGCATCACGTCAGGCTCATGCAGGATACTGGTGCATCCATTTCAATGGACCGGCTGTTCCCGCCCAGAACGGCGAACCTTGAGTGACCCACAAGGGTGTTGCGGCGTGTCAGTTACCACCGAGCAACCCGCGTAACCCTTTGTTCAGCTCATTGCCGATCGCTTTCTTTGCCGCATCTTCCAAACGGCGCGCGGCATCCTGATCCAGTTTCAGCTTTTCCGCCGCCTTGCGCGCGGCTTCTTCGGCTTTCTGGCGGGCGCGCTCTTCAAGCTTGCGTGCTTCCTCGGCGGCCTGCTGGCGCAGCTTTTCCTTTTCGGCTTCCGCCTGCTGACGCAGTTTTTCCTTTTCCGCTTCCACCCGTTGCCGCGCTTCTTCTTCCAGCTTTTTCAACTCGCGTTCTGCTTCCAGCTGCAAGGCGCGCTCAAGGTCGGGGATGATGCTGATGTTCGACCACGGCCCGCGCAGACGAATGGGAATAGAGACACGTTCCTTGTCACCGACTTCCTTGACCACAGGGGTGACAACGTAGTCGATGGACTGACCGCCCAGGTTGATTTGCCCGTCACCGGTGACATCCACACGGCCTGTAACGGCGGTAAGATCGCTGTTGCTGAGAACGCCGCTCTGAATTGCGCCGCTGGCCTGCAGACCGGTAAAGGGCGTCAAACTTGCGTTGGGATTGCCGTTGCGCATCAGCCCATCCATGTCGATTCCCGCGATTGTCCCCGCGGGGACAGACATGGAAATTGCCCCCGACAGGGACTTCATGATCGCGTCGACGGAACTGCCGACGCCCAGCACATCCACATTGGCATTGGCGTTGCCGTCAATCTTGTCGATGCCGGCCAGCGCTGTCAGCAAAGGCTTAAGCGCGACGGATGCGACATTGAGCTTGGCGGACACAGAGAGGCCATTGCGATTGTTGGCCACGAATTGCCCTGCGAAGTTTCCCTGATAGGCCTGCAACTGGTTGATGCTGATCAGGGCGCGAGAGTTGTCGATGGCAATCCCCACATTGGTGCCGCCAAACTTCACGGTTCCCAGATCGACAGAGCTTGCGGTCAGGGCGATGTTGCCGTTGATCAGCCCAAGCGCGCTCGCGTCAATCGCGTCCGTGGACCAGCCCGACCCAGCAGAGGGGGCGCTTTCATCAGATCCACCGCTGAGGGCCGTCAGATCAAGAGCGCCCGCCGCAAGACTGGCGTTGATGTTTGGAACCGCACCGCCCAGCGCAATGCTGGCGGAGCCGGAGATGGCGTTCTGATCCAGCTGCGCGCTCAGATCACTTAGCGCGAGCGTGTTGCCGGAATAGTTCAGCGCGGTTGACGCGGTGATCGCGCGTCCGAACCCTGCGGGGATGTCAGCCGCTGGCAGGCCGAGCGACTGCATCAACCCGGCTGTGCTGGGAACACTGGCCTGAATGGGACCACTGGCTGACACTGCCCCATTTTCCAAAGCGACGTAAAACTGGTTGGATGCCAGGCTTGCGCCATCAAGGCTTGCCTTCAGGTCACGCATGTCGGCGCTGAACGTCTCGCCTTTCATGTTCAGACCCACACTGGCAGCAAACGACGGGGCGGCGCTGGTGGACAGTCCGAAATTCGTCAGCGGTTGCCCGGTCAATCGGGCCAGCTCTGCGGCATCGGGAACGGTGGCGTTGATAATGCCTGACAGCTCAGGAGAGCTGCCATTGATCGTGAGGCCCATGTTGCCGGTAAACGTCGCGCCGCCCAGCGCTGCGTCCAGATTGGTGATATTGCTGGTCAGAGTGGCACCGCTTACCGTTGCGGCGACATCGCCGGAGAAAGCAGGTGTCGCCTCTTCGGACATGCCAAATGCTGTGAGCGGTTGACCCACAAGCGCCGCTACGCGTGCCACATCCGGTGCTTTGACCGCCACGGTCGCATCCACATTCGGCACACCGCCAGAAAGCCTGGCGTTAACATCGCCCGTTAGCGTCGCGTTCTCCAATGTGGCCGAAAGCGAGGTCATCCTGGCAGACACATCCGCGCCGGACATTTGCAGCGCGATGTTCGATGAAACCTTTGGGTTAAACGCCGGATCGAGGCCGAGGGATTCCGGCGCCTGCCCGGCCAGCCGCATCAAAGCGCCCGCGTCCTCTACGTCCGCTTTCAGCTGCGCGGTAATCTGCAGGTTGTCCCCAAGGGTAACATCCGCATCCCCGGCAAGGCTGCTGCCATTTAGCGTGACCAACATCGCACGAAGCGTCGCGCGGGTGCCGTCGAAGGTGACGTTGCTTGTCATTGACAGGTTCGGCGCAAAATCCGGCGCCAGTCCCAACGCCTCTGGTGTTTGTCCCGCCGCGCGCAACAGTTGCCCTGCATCCGGCGCCTCAAGCGTGATCTGCATCGCGGCGCTTGGTGCGATCGACGCGCTGCCGGCGAAGGTAAGCTCGGCTTCACCGGTTGTCAGCGTGCCGTTCAACGGCGTCGCCGCGCCGCGCGCGATCCCCAGCACATCGCCGACTGTGGCCTCTATGTCGATGCGTTCCCCAAACGGGCTGGCACCCAGGGCGATCACAGCGGCGCTGCCTGCGCCGGGCCAGCTGACGTCCAGATCGACATTTTCGAAGGCCTGAACGGTTCCGCTTTGGCGATCCACGTATCGCAGCGTTGCATTCTTGATGACGGCTTTCTCAAGAGAGAACGCGTAGCCATCCTCATTGGTAGCGGCGTCGGACAAGGCGGGTTGCGACGTGTCCGTCACCACAGCTTCGGACGAGGGAAAGAGCTCCCAGTTGGCGCGCCCGTCTGCATCCTTTTCCAGCGTAATGCGCGGCGAGACGGCTTCCAGTTTGCTGACACGTATCGTGCCGGTCAAAAGGGCGGGCACGTCAATCCCGATGGCCAGACTGTCTGTTTCAAGCAGCGGCCCTTCCTCCGCCCAATCGTTGGAGCCGATCACCGCGCGGCCCGTGGTGATACCCAATGTGGGATAAAGCGAGATCGAGCTGTCCGGGCTGATGTCAACTGCGCGTCCGGTTTGTTTGGAAATCTGGGTCGCAGCGATCCTGGCAATTCTGTCACCGGGCAACAGCAATAGCCCGCCAATTGCCACGCACACCGCCACGAGGGCGATGAGGATCAGCCTGATCAAAAACCGCATGTTCTGCTCCATTTTGTTGGGGCTAACTTAAGCGCGCCATCCCGGCGCGGCAATGTGTTGCTCTGGTCAAACAAGCGAAATGGCGGTTTTGTTCCGCTCTTTCCGGCTTTGCCAATTGAAGGCGCGCCACGTATAGAGCGCGCCATGAGTCAGAACCCACCATCGCTTCGACCCGATATTGCTCCGTCCGTCAGCCTGCCGGATGCAACCCGCCCCGGCCAGCCGTGTATCGGCATGGTCAGCCTTGGCTGTCCGAAAGCGTTGGTTGACAGCGAACGCATCCTGACCCGGCTGCGGGCGGAAGGCTATGGGATCTCGCCGGATTACTCTGGCGCGGATGCGGTGATCGTCAATACCTGCGGATTCCTGGACAGCGCCAAGGCGGAAAGCCTCGATGCCATCGGAGAGGCGCTGCGCGAGAATGGCAAGGTGATCGTCACTGGCTGCCTGGGCGCCGAGCCCGATTACATTCGCGAGCATCATCCGCGCATTCTAGCCGTTACAGGCCCGCATCAATATGAACAGGTGTTGGATGCCGTGCATGGTGCCGTGCCGCCTGATCCCGATCCCTTTGTGGATCTGCTGCCTGCCAGCGGCGTGTCCCTGACCCCGCGCCACTTCAGCTATCTGAAGATATCCGAGGGTTGCAATCACAAGTGCAGGTTTTGCATCATTCCCGATATGCGGGGTCGTCTGGCGTCACGACCGGCGCATGCGGTGCTGCGCGAGGCGGAGAAGCTGGTGGACAGCGGCGTGAAAGAGCTGCTGGTGATTTCGCAGGACACCTCTGCCTATGGCCTTGACCGGAAATACGATGTGCATCCCTGGAAGGACCGGGAGGTGCGCAGCCACATTACGGACCTCACGCGGGAGATGGGGCAGCTGGGCGCCTGGGTGCGCCTGCATTATGTCTATCCCTATCCGCATGTCCGCGAGTTGATCCCGTTGATGGCAGATCCTGCAAACGGTGTTTTGCCCTATCTCGACATTCCTTTTCAGCATGCGCACCCGGATGTGCTGAAACGCATGGCGCGGCCTGCGGCGGCTGCGAAAACGCTGGACGAAATCGCGGCCTGGCGTGCGGAATGCCCGGAGATCACGCTGCGTTCGACCTTCATTGTGGGGTATCCGGGCGAGACCGAAGACGAGTTCCAGACCCTGTTGGATTGGATGGATGAGGCGCAGCTTGATCGGGTTGGCTGTTTTCAATACGAGAACGTCGATGGCGCGCGGAGCAATGCTTTGCCCGATCATTTGCCTGCCGAGATCAAGCAGGAGCGCTGGGACCGCTTCATGCAGAAAGCCACCGAAATTTCGGAGGCCAAGCTGGCGGCTAAGGTCGGCAAGGTGCTGGATGTGATCGTGGATGAGATTGACGCAGACGCCGCGACATGCCGGACCATGGCGGATGCGCCGGAAATCGACGGCAACCTGTTTATCGACCAGGGCCACGAGCACGTTGAAGTGGGCGATATCCTGCGCGTTCGCGTGGACGAGGCGGGGGATTATGATCTGTGGGGACAGATCGAGCGGTAGGGTTAATTCTTTGTTGCGTTAACCGTGCGCTAACCAAGCTTGCCGTAAGGCTAGGGGATGATGACATGCGCGCCGCCCCTCCCGTTTCGAATAGTCCTTTTCGTGTTCATGAGTTTTGCCGCGGCGTGTTCGTCGCCGGGCGGCTCGAATGGATCAGCGGCCTCCGGCGCAGCAGGTGCCGGCGGTTCGGATGGATCTGACGGCACGGCGCAGGGCGCAACCGGTGATGGCACCGGATCCGGAACATCCGATGGGTCAGCCGGTGACGGATCTGGGGGCGATGGGTCCGCGACCGCATCGGTCACGACACGCACGATAACGGCATTCCAGGGCGGGTCATTTCTCAGCGCGAATTATGATCCGGTTACCGGATTGTTCACAGCCAATATCGGCGGGACCGGGGTGCAGTTGTCGCGGTTCCAGACGGCGGACTATGGCAGCATGCTTGCGATGCGCGACGCCATGGGCGTGCACAACGCCTATTTCGCTGAAGGCAGCGGCACCCAGGTGGTTGCCTATTCAGGCGGGCTTGCCGGGCAGGTGACGCAGGTTGCAGGATTTGCGCGCTCTGCCGACACTGAGCTTCCGCTGACCGGATCGGCAAGCTTCAGTGGGCAGTATGCGGGGTTCACACCGACGCGCCGGGTCAATGGCGATGTCAGCCTTGCGGTTGATTTTGCCGGGGCGACGGTCGCCGGGTCTATCTCGAACCGGGTGTTCCGGCAAAGGCCGGACAACGCCTTTGACGCCACCAATCCGCTGTCGACACTTGTCTTGGAGCAAGCGGCGCTCAGGCCGGATGGCACCTTTGCAGGCGCGACGGGCGGTGGGCAGATCGTCAACGGGCAACAATTGTGGAACCCCGCGACCGGCACCTTCGCAGGGCTGATCGGCGGTGCGACAGGGACCGAAGCCGTGGGGACAGTCACCTTGCAACACAACGCGCCGTCAGGTGCGCGGATCGAAGAAATCGGCGGCTTTTTCGCCAGGTGATCCTCGGGCGCAGGTCAGCCCATCAGCACTTGACCGAATTCTTCCCGCAGGGTGCGTTTGAGCACTTTGCCGGTGGCGTTGCGCGGCAAGACGTCGGTGAAGACAACCATGTCGGGGATTTGCCACTTTGCAATCTTGCCCTCGAAAAAGGCCAACAGGAGGGCAGGGTCGGGATCAGCGCCTTCGGCCTTGACCGCGACCAGCACCGGGCGTTCATCCCATTTGGGATGTGCGGCCCCGATCACGGCAGCTTCCTGCAGGTCTGGATGGGCAGCGGCGATGTTTTCCAGCTCGACCGAGCTGATCCATTCGCCCCCTGACTTGATGATATCCTTGGAGCGATCACAGATGGTCATGTACCCGTCCGCATCAATTTTCGCCACATCGCCGGTATCAAACCAGCCATCCCGCAGGGCACCCGGCGTTTCAGGCCGGAAATAATCGGTCAGAACCCAGGGGCCACGCACCAGCAAGTCGCCTTGAGCCGCGCCATCGCATGGAAGGTCATTGCCATCAGCATCGACGATTTTCAGCTCCATGCCGTAGGGCGGGCGCCCCTGATTTTCGCGCAGCAAGCGCTGTTCTTGCGCCGGGAGTTTCGCGTGTTTGGCAAGGGGTTGGTTCGAGGTGCCCAGCGGGCTCATTTCCGTCATGCCCCAGGCGTGAATGAGATCCACGCCGTAGTCGTCGCGGAAGGTGTCGATCATCACGGGCGGGCAGGCGGACCCACCGACAACGGTTTTCTTCAGGCTTTCCAGCTTGCTGCCGGTTTCCTTGGCGGCCATCAGCAGACCCTGCCAGATGGTCGGCACACCCAGCGCCGTGTTGACGCCTTCGCGATCTATCAGCGCAAGCAGGCTTGTCCCGTCCAGTCCGGGACCCGGCATCACCAACTG
>JBCCUH010000061.1:0-9467 GCA_039197405.1 Pseudomonadota bacterium | reverse complement strand
CTCCGGTCCACAAGATCAGCGCATAGGCAACAATGTCATGAATATTGGCCAGCTTGCCCATGGCCCCCAGGATCAAGGAGCCCGCGACAACGGCCACGCCGACCCAGCGGTCATTGATCGGCCCGGTCTGGACAGGAACGTCCTTGAGCTGGCGCAAAAACAGCAGACCCGACAGAACCGGGATCAGGGGACCGTGGCTATATTCGGGAAGTTGCCAGGCCGCCAGAAGCGCGTTTAGCCCTTCGACGAAAAACAGCCCTGCCCCAAGACAGGCCACAAGCAGCCAGAACAGGCCCCAATTGGCCAGCCCGCCCAGGAAGGAAGGTTTGGAAGGTTGTTCACTCGTTATCGACATCGCTTGCGCCTTTAAAATCTGTCTGCGCCCACCGGGGTGGTGTACCAGAAGACCCCGCGAGAGAGTAGAAAAATCTTCGTGACCGTGAAATAGGTCTCACGCGGCGATATCTGGGCAAAAATAGGCCGGAAACGTAAACAAATAAGGTGTTTTTCGGCGTATGTTTCCCCTACATACACAATGTATGTGCGGCTGTTTTGCGCCTTAATCCAAATATTGCTCGGCCCAGGCCTGGAACATCAAGACATTCCAGAGTTGCGCGCCCCAGTTGTGGCTACCCGCCTGATGCTGGTCCCAGATCTGGCGGATCAGTGCCGGGTCAAGATGACCCTCGCGCGCCAGCCGGTCCGGCGTGATCAGCGCCTCGGCCCAGTCGCGCAATCCACCGCGCAACCACAGACCAATCGGCACTTCAAAGCCCATCTTGGGCCGCTCAATCAGGTCGCGTGGAACATGACGGAACAGAACCTCGCGCAGGACCCATTTCGATTTGCCGTCGCGGATTTTCAGATCCAGCGGCAGGCCCCAGGCAAATTCCGCCACCCGGTGATCAAGCAAAGGCGCGCGGCTTTCCAGCGCCACCGCCATCGTGGCGCGGTCCACTTTGCACAAGATGTCATCGGGCATATAGGCCAGCATATCGAGCTGCATCATCCGCTCGCTATCGCCCAGATCACCGCGCGGTGGCAGATGCTCGGCCAGGATCGAGGCCGGGCTTTGGCCGCCGATCACAGCCGCATCCGGGAAGCGCCAGAAGGACACCATCTTGCGGTGCAACTCTTCGGTGGAGCGCGCACGGGCATAATCAGCCAGGCGGTGCAGGCGCTGGCCGTTGGGCTCTTTGCCTTGCGGTGTGGCGCGGATGGGCTCCATCACCTTGTTGAGCACCCCGGCAGGCTTGCCGCGCAACGCCCCTTCCCCGAGCGCACGCAGAGGCTGCGGGATCTTGCGCAGCATCTTCAGGAAAGAGGCCCCTTGCTGGTAGCGGTCATAGCCGCCAAACAGCTCATCCCCGCCATCGCCTGACAAGGCCACGGTGACATGTTGGCGGGCCAGTTCAGCCACCAGAAATGTCGGGATCTGAGAGCTGTCGGCAAAGGGCTCGTCATACATTTGGGGCAAGCGCGGGATCACGTCGCGCAGATCATTATCGCCCACGTAAAGTTCCGTATGGTGCGTGCCCAGATGATCCGCTATCGCTTTGGCAAATTCGGCCTCGTTGTAGCGCGCCTCATGAAAGCCGATGGAGAATGTGTGCACGGGCCGCTCGGACAGATGCTGCATCAAGGCCACGATGGTGGAGCTGTCGATACCGCCTGACAGAAACGCCCCCAGCGGCACATCCGACATCATCTGTTGGCCCACCGCATCCAGCAAAAGCGCCTCAAGCTGTTCTATCGCCTCTTGCGGAGAGGGCGCAGGCCCGCGCGGCGCACAGGCCACCGCGCCACCATCCCAATAGCGGTGGCGCACCACGTCGGGGGCCTCCGCGGACAATTCCGCAATTTCACCCGGACGCAGTTTGGAGATCCCCTCATAGATCGACAGATCTTCGGGCACATGGCCATGGCGCAGCATCGCCACCAGCGCGTCGCGGCGCAACGTGGCTTTGAAGCCGGGATGAGCGCGCAGGGATTTCAGCTCCGAGCCGAACAGAAACACCGCATCGCGCCCGGTCCCCTGCCAGCCATAGTAAAGCGGTTTTTCCCCCAGCCGGTCGCGCGCCAGTCTCAAAACCCGCGTCTTGCGGTCCCAAAGAGCTACGGCAAACATGCCTTCGCAGCGCGCGAGCGTTTCCTCAAAACCCCAGGCCTCGAAGCCCGCCAGCATCACCTCGGTGTCTGATGTACCTTGCCAGTTTGGCGCGTGGCCTGCCTCTTCAAGGGCGGCGCGCAGTTTGCGGTGGTTGTAGATCTCTCCGTTATAGACCAGCTGATAGCGCCCGCTAGCCGAGATCATCGGCTGGTGGCCTGCCGGCGACAGATCGACAATGGCCAGACGCAAATGCCCCAGCGCGACACCCGCCTCCGGGTCGACCCACTGGCCCTGACTGTCGGGACCACGGTGATCAATGGCCGTCATCATGGCCTGAACAACCTGTTCAGGGTCTTGCTGAGACGTCGTTGCTGGCCAGATGAAACCGGTAATGCCGCACATGTCGAAATCGTTCCCTGATAAACGTCTGGTCTTTCTATGCAGAGGTCTGGCTGTTGACGCAATGCCCGCGTCAGCCAAGTGCCAAATTCCTCTTTCTATTCCGGTGATTGCACGCCGGGGTATGGGGACCATAACAATGCTAAGTTTCTGTCATTATCGTGACGAATATCGACTGCATTACCGTGGTAAATTTAACCCCCTTGTCAGTCCAAGCTTGCTATATGTGCTTTGGTGACATCCCGCGCGCTTTTCTGTATGAGGCGCTTCTCACCACAATGTAATGGCCCCAGACACGTGACCCACTTGCAACCATATCGTTCCGCGCGCCCGGATGTGACGTGCCACCAGCCTACCCCAAGAGCGGTGCTGCAACGATGACATTTGGGTATATCGTTCTTTATGGATGGCCTGTTGTGGTGGCGATCCTGTTCAAGATCTATGATCGCCGGGTGGCGCTTCTTGTGGCGATGATTGCGGGCTATCTGTTGCTCCCGACACGGCTGTTTTTCGACCTGCCCGCCTTGCCGCCCCTGAACAAGGAAACCGTGCCATCACTGGCAGCCCTGGTTGCCGTTCTTCTCACCCAACCAAGCGGTCGGATCCCCGAGCGGCCGGGCTGGGTGCCGCAAGCCCGCATGCCAAAGGTCCTGTTGGGAATTCTGGTTGCCGGGGCCTTCCTGACCGTCTTTACCAATGGAGATCCGCTGATCTATGGCGAGACCTTCCTGCCGCCGTTGCGGCCCTATGATGCGCTGTCCTCCATCATGGAAGCGTTGGTGATGCTGATCCCGTTTATCCTGGCCCGCAAGTTGCTGGCAGCACCCGAGGCGCAGAAGATGTTTCTGGCGGCCTTGATCATCTCGGCCTTGGTCTATTCGTTTCTCGCCTTGTACGAGGTGCGCATGTCGCCGCAGCTCAACAACATGATCTACGGCTTCTTTCCCCATGCCTGGGACCAGCATGTGCGCGGCGGCGGCTTCCGCCCGCTGGTCTTCTTGCGCCACGGATTGTGGCTGGCGATCTTCTTTTCCGCCGCGATCCTGGCTGCGGCAGGTCTGGCGCGGGTCTATAACAAGGGCAAAGCCTGGAATTACCGCATCGCGGTGATGTGGCTTTTGTTCACGCTGGTTCTGTCCAAGGCGCTTGGCGCGCTGGCGATTACGCTGCTGCTGTTGCCGATCGTGATGATGTATCCGATGCGCATCCAGGTGATGGTGGCCGCCATCGTCTCGGGCGCGGTGCTGATCTATCCGATGCTGCGCAGTGCCGGTCTAGTACCTGTGAATACGGTGCTTAACTGGGCGCAAAGCATCAGTGCAGAGCGCGCGCAGTCTTTTGGCTTCCGGCTGCAAAATGAAGACGTCCTGCTGAGCAAGGCTCTGGAACGCCCGCTTCTGGGCTGGGGCGGCTGGGGGCGCAATCACGGCTATAACCTCGAAGGGCTCGCAACCACTGTGGTGGATGGCTACTGGGTTGGGGTCCTGGGTGTGGGCGGCTGGGCGAAATATATCGGTGAGTTCGGGCTGCTCTGCCTGCCCTGCATTTTCCTGTTCTTCCTGATCCGACGCTACAAGGTCGGCATGGAAACCTCCGTATTGGCGGTGATCCTTGCAGGCAACGTGGTCGATCTGATCCCCAATGCGACGATTACGCCGCTGACCTGGATGGTGGCGGGTGCGATTTGGGGCCGGATGGAAATGGGCGCGCAGGCCGCCACGCTCGAGGCCGATGAGGGGCCCCGCAACAAACGCGTGAAAGCCGTTCTGACCCGCTTTGGGCCGCATTCGGGAAATGGCGATCCGGGCTATACCCGTCCGCCTCCGAAACGCGAAAGCCCCGAGCCCTCCATGCCGCTCGCGCGCAGCCACGGGCGTCAGGACAACAGATGAGTGCACCTATCGCCGTCGTCATTATTGGGCGCAATGAAGGCCAGCGCCTGATTGCCTGCCTGGCCTCGCTTGCAGGGCAGAACACGCAGATTGTCTATGTCGACAGTGGCTCTGATGATGGCAGCCAGGCGGCTGCACGCGCGGCCGGGGCCCATGTCATCGATCTGGACACGACCACGGCCTTTACCGCAGCCCGTGCGCGCAATGCCGGGGCCGACTATCTGGCCACGCAGGACACTCCCCCCGAATTTGTACAGTTTGTCGATGGCGATTGCGCGCTGGATCCGGACTGGCTGGCCAAAGCGCAGGCTTTTCTGGCCGAGACCCCCAAGGCGGCGGTTGTCTTTGGGCGCCGGCGCGAACGCTTCCCCGAAGCCTCCATCTATAACCAGATGATTGATCGCGAATGGGACGTGCCCGTGGGGCAGGTCAGCAGCTGTGGCGGTGACGCATTGATGCGGTTTTCAGCCTTTCGGGAAGCGGAAGGATACCGCCCTGATCTGATCGCGGGCGAAGAGCCCGAGCTCTGCGTGCGGTTGCGCGCTGCCGGCTGGACGATCTGGCGGATCGACGCGGAGATGACTTTGCATGACGCCGCCCTCACCCGGTTCTCGCAATGGTGGCAGCGCAACCGGCGCGCGGGTCACGCCTATGCCGAAGGGGCCGCCATCCACGGCTCCCCGCCCGAGCGTCACGGCGTGCGCGAAACCCGCTCGGCGCTGATTTGGGGTCCGGGGCTTTTAACGCTCGCCATTTTAGGCAGTGCGCTCACGCCCTGGCTGGGCATCGTCTTTCTGGCCTGGCCCCTGCAGATCTTGCGCCTACTCAAACGCGGTGAAGGCTGGCCCCGCGCCGCCTTTCTGGTGCTGGGCAAATTCCCCGAGGCGCAAGGCGTACTAGATTTCTGGTGGAACCGGCTGAAGGGTCAGCGCCGCGGGCTGATCGAATACAAGTAAGCCTACCAGCGCAAACTTGTCAGTTCCGCCCAGGAATTTGGGCTAAACCAGAAGGCCAACGCGCATACCAGTGCAGACAATGCCAGAAGCGCCACATCAATGCGGGGATACCAGCCGCCATAGCGGTGAATGAACCACACCAGCGCCGGATAGGTCACAAAATCGACCACCACAGGCGTCAGGATTGCGCCGACCAAGCCGAATTTGCTGACCAGCACGAACAGCACCGCAATTTTGAAAATTGCCGTGAACAGCGTCAGGATCGTGAAATCCCGCGAATTGCCCGCCGCCAGCAGGATCCCGTCATAGCCGGTGATCAGAATACGCGGCAGGATTGACAGGCTAAGCAGGACCAGAAGCACGCCCGCTGTCTGGTAGCGATCGTCATAAAGCAGATCGATCAGATATTCGCCACTCAGTGCAAAGAGCAGCGCCATCACCACAAGGCCACCGCGCACCAGAAACAGCACGCGGCCGATCTTGGCGCGATTGCCCGCGCTTTCGGCAGGCGGATGGGTTCTGTAAAGCGGCAAAAACACCCGGTTGATCATCTGCGCGCCCAGCAATTGCGGCACGCTGGCCAGCATCAGGGCGATTGTGTAGACAGCGAGCTCCTCAAGGGTGATGAATTTCCCCAAGATCATCCGGTCGCCATGCTGGATGAAAAAGCCCGAGATCGTGCCAAGGAAAATATACTTTCCGAAATGGTAGATCTCGAGGAAGGCGGATTTGTCCCAACCGATCTTATTGGCAGGCCCCGGCAGCAGGATATGCGACAGCGCGGTCTTGAAAAACGCGATCGCCAGCGAGCCGTAGACCAGCGCCCAGACCGATTGCAGCCACCACGCGAGCCCGATCATCACGGCAATACCCAGCACTTGCGAGCCCAGCTCGACCGCCGTCAGCTTGCCAAGCGTCAGATGCCTGTTGGCGGTGTTCATATGGATGGAGCCGAAGCCTGCGATGATCGTGCTGAGCGCCACGATAGGGATCATCCAGATCAAATCATCCTGGCCGTAAAACCCGGCCACCGGCACCGCCAAGGCGCAGGCGGCCACCCACAAGATGACCCCGCGGATGATTTGCAGCGACCACGCCGTTTGCAGGAATTTCGGATCATCGCCGCGGCTGCTGCGCACAATCGACGGCCCGATGGCGATGTCGGAAAACATCTCCAGCGCGGACAGCACCACCTGCACCAGAGCCATCAGACCGAAGGCTTCGGGAAACAGGATGCGCGTCAAAACCAGATTGGAGGCCAGCCGGATGAACTGGCTGCCGCCAAAGCCCAGAATACTCAGCCCCGTGCCACGGATGGCACGCGCCTTCATTCCCTCTCCCGAGATCAGTGACTTTACTCTGGCGATCATAGCAGTCTCAGACGCTCCGGCGCGGGGGGTTGCGAATTACAGCGCGACTGTCGCGCGGCTTTTAGAACCCGATCCGGTGCAAGCGCCCCGCCACCCGGCGATAGATCGCAGGCGGCAGAATATCTTGCATGAACGCTGCACGCGCCACTTTCCAGTCCTTCTGGTCCTTGGAGCCGGGGCGCGGTTTGAACAGCGTTGTGTGTTCCTTGCGCGTCGCGTCCCAGGTGGCGGTGTAGTAATACAGCGCAATCGACTCGCGTGGGCTGCCATCGGGGTGGTTGACCGGTTCGGGATTGCCGTGGAACGTGTCCGAGCCCGTCGAGAAGCAGACCATCCGGTTGTAAAGCGGCACGAAGCTGGCTTCCTTCTTGGTCATGTCCATGTTCCAGACCTCGAACGAGCCGCCATACTCCTCGCGCCAATCCTGATTGAGATAGATCAGCACATTCAGGCGCCGCTCAATCCCCATGGGTTTGTGCAGGTTGAAATCGGCATGGATATCGAGATGTCCGCCATTGAGTGTCTTGTGAATCCCAGCGCCCAGGAAATAGGGATCGGGGATCAGGCCGGGAATGCCGGTCATGTTTTCCAGAAACTGCAAAAACGGCCGCGAGTTCAGCGCATAAAACAGGTTCTTGGTATAGGCGGGCAGACGTTCGGGGATGAAGGAGTATTTCAGGTTCTCCTGCGCGCGCGAAAACGCGTCTTCAGGGGTCGGCATCTCTTTGAGATCACCGCGAATGCCTTCCAGCACTTGTTCGGGCAGGAAGTTGTCGATGCAGATGTGATTGTAAGGCCCTGCGGACTGATACTCGTCTGCATATTTGGCGCCGATCTCTTTGGCCTGCGCGGTCTGGAGAAGCAAACTCTCGGGGTCGATGGGATAAATTGGTGTGGCCATTATCGCCTCCGTGGATAACATAAATTGCGATTTTCCCATGTTGCGCACAACCGATCAAGCCTGCGTGCTGCTGGGGGTTTTTGGTGAAATCTGGGCATTACCGAGGGGCCTCGGCAAGATGTTTGCGGCGCTGCTGGACGGCCCATTCGGCAGCCTGGCCTTTGCCCATCCGCAAGGCGCGCATCTGATAGGATCGGACGAACTTGACCATATCACGATCGCCAAACCGTTTCTCGCCGCTCAGATAGGCCTTCACATAGCCATAGATCGAAAACACTGTGCCGATCACGTAAGGTTTCTGCTTAACCGAGCGATAGAGCGAGCTGATCAGGAAGAACAGCGGATGCGTGCCTTGGTGGAACTGCCCTTTGCCGTGCCGGACCCGGCCCGCGAATATGCTTTTCTGGCTGGAGCCCATCGGGCGCAGATGAATAAATTGCAGCGCCTCGGGATCGTCCCAACTCATGGCGCGCCAGCCAAACCAGCGGGCCCGGTGACAATCATAGCCGTCCCAGCCCACTTCCGCGACAAAGCCGCCGATCTGTTCAAAACAGGTGCGGCGGTAGAATTTGGTCATCCCCACTGAAGCCTCGTCGCCGCATAGCTCACTGATGCGCGCATCGGTTTGCGGGTGCATGTAATAGGCTTTGCCGCTGCAGGTGCCCAAAGTAGGGTCCGCATCCATGCGCTTGAGCAAGGTCTCGAAATAGCTGTCATGCAGGTCCAGATCGACGTCGAATTTGCACAGGAATTGGTAATCCTCGACATCGACATGGGCCAGACCCTCATTGAAGGCCATGATCACGCCTGCGCCGACCCGGCGTTCCTTGGTGTCGCGTGACACCACTTTGATAAACGGCATCCGGTCGCGATAGGCATCAATGATTTCAACGGAGCGATCTGTAGAGCCATCATCGACAATCACCCATTGGCTGGGTTGGATCGTCTGGTTGAGGATCGACTGCAAGGTCCGCTCAATATAAGCCTCTTCGTTTTTGCACGGCGAGATCAGAATGTAATTGTCCTGCATCGAATCTTTAAAACCTTCTTTGGCTGTCTCTGGCGGGTTGCTAACATTGCAATAGGGCAAGCCTGTGGCATAAAAAAGCAACAAGGTGCTGAATTATCAGATAGAAACCCCAAAAAACAGACGACAAGGTATATCGGTAATTGATGCGTGACATCCACCTTAGCCTGTATGAGGCGTTGACCAAAACCGAGCAGGACTCACTGAATTGGAACGTCGCGGCGCTGGACGCGCCCAAAGGCACGCAACATCTGATGTTTCTCAACGCCCATGGCGTCAATATGGCCAAGGACAACGCCGAGTTCAGACGCGCTATTCTGGCCAGTGATTTTCTGCTGCGGGACGGCATCGGGCTGGCTTTGGCGTTTCGCTATCTGGGGCTGTCAGAGACCGAAAACCTCAATGGCACGGACCTGATCCCGAAAGTGCTGGAGCGCCATAAAGCCCGTAAAATAGCGGTTTGGGGCTCCTCGGAGGAGGCTTTGGCGAGCTTGCGCACGCAATTGCAGGCAGATGGCTACACGGATCTCGTGTCAATGGAACACGGCTTTCACGAAGACAGCTATTACGTCGATGCCTTTGCCCGGCTGCGCCCCGATATTGTTGTGTTGTGCATGGGGATGCCACGTCAGGAAGTTCTGGCCGAGAAACTGGGGCTGGCGGGGCATGATTGTCTGATCATCTGCGGTGGGGGCTGGGCCAATTTTCAATCGGGCCATTCAAAACGCGCGCCAAAACTGGTACAATCGCTGAACATTGAATGGCTGTTTCGTCTTTGTCTCGAGCCCCGGCGCCTGGGACGCAGATACACG
>JBCCUH010000060.1:0-9506 GCA_039197405.1 Pseudomonadota bacterium | reverse complement strand
GGCCTATGATCCGGTCATGCCAGCGTCCACGCGCGAGGCGGCCCATGCCCTGCGACTTGCCGCGCGCCTGCCGAAGGCGCAGGGACATGCATGAATTTCCGGTCCATGTCTATTATGAAGACACCGATCTGGCCGGGATCGTCTATTACGCCAATTATCTGAAGTTCATTGAACGGGCGCGCACCGAATGGGTGCGTGATCAGGGCGTGGATCAGGTGCAGCTGAAAGAACGGGACGGCGTTGTTTTTGCGGTGCGCCGTCTGGAAGCCGACTATCTGATGCCCGCGCGCTTTGACGAGGATCTGATCGTGCGCACCCAGGTTTTGCAGAAAACCGGTGTGCGTATCGTCCTGAACCAGGATGTTCTGCGCGGCAGAGATCTGCTGTTTTCGGCGCAGGTTACGCTGGTTGCGCTCAGCGCAGAGGGCGCGCCGGTGCGCCTTCCAGCGGTTATCCGCCGAGATTTGCACTAAAAACACCCACAAACTGGCCAATGCCGCCTGCGCGGCAGTTGGTTTTGCGCAGGTCATGCGTTATCTTCAGGGAAATTTGGAGCCGGACCACCGGCCCGGACAGTAAAGAGCAGGCTTATGGAAACAGAAACCCTTGCGATGGCGCAGGAGATCGATTTCTCCATGTGGGCGCTATTTTTGCGCGCGACGATAACCGTAAAACTGGTGATGATCCTGCTGATCCTCGCTTCGATCTGGGCCTGGTCCATCGTCATTCACAAATACATGCAATACCGATCGGCGCGCAGCGAAGCGGCGCGTTTTGATGCGGCCTTCTGGTCGGGCGAGCCGCTGGATGCGCTTTATGAACAGATCGGGCCAACGCCGTCAGGGGCGTCGGAAAAGATATTTGCGGCAGGCATGACGGAATGGCGCCGCTCGCACCGCGTCGATGGCGGGATGATCGCCGGGGCGCAGGCCCGCATCGACCGCTCGATGGATGTGGCCATCGCTAAGGAAGCCGAGCATCTGCAAACCGGCCTGTCGGTTCTGGCCACCGTTGGTTCGACCGCGCCTTTCGTCGGGCTCTTCGGGACGGTCTGGGGCATCATGAACGCCTTTATCGAGATCGCCGAAGCGCAGAACACCAACCTTGCGGTGGTCGCGCCGGGCATTGCCGAGGCGCTTCTGGCCACGGGGTTGGGCCTGCTGGCTGCGATTCCGGCGGTGATCTACTACAACAAGTTCTCCGCCGACAGCGATCGCATTGTGGCAGGCTACGAAGCCTTTGCCGATGAGTTCGCCACCATCCTCAGCCGCCAGCTGGACAGCTGAGCGATGGGTGCGGGCGTCATCCGGAAAGACGGTAGCGAGCACAAGCGGCGCAGGCGTAGCCGCGCGCGGCCCATGGCCGAGATCAACGTCACGCCTTTCGTGGATGTGATGCTGGTGTTGCTCATCATCTTCATGGTGGCGGCGCCACTGATGACCGTGGGCGTTCCCGTAGAGCTGCCTAAAACCGCCGCTGGCGCTTTGCCCAGCGAAGCTGAAGAGCCGCTGACTGTGACTATCGCCCCGGATGGCCGGGTGTTGATCCAGACCACCGAAACCGCGCGCGAAGAGCTGGTCACCAAACTGCAGGCTGTGGCGGCGGAGCGCACCTCGACCCGCGTGTATCTGCGTGCCGATGGCGCCGTGCCCTATGAGGCGGTCATGCAGGTCATGGGCGCGCTGAATGCGGGCGGTTTCACCGATATCGGTCTGGTCACCGACACGGGCGGGCCGGAATTTGACGCATCGCCCGCGTCCGAAAGCAACTAGGGCAGCATCGCCATGCAGCTCCACAAGAGCACCTATATCTCAGCCGGGGGCCATGCGGCGCTTTTGCTGTTCGCGCTCTTTGGGGGGCTGTTCACGGCGGAGCCGCTGGAATTGCCGACCGTGGATGTCACGGCGATCTCGGCAGAGGATTTCGCCGCGCTGACCCAACCTGCGCAGCCAGAACCGGTGGAACCGCCGCCGGAGCTGGCCCCAGAGGTGCCGGCGCTTGCAGTGCCTGCGCCTGAAACCGAAGTGCAGCCGCAGCCGGTGCCCGAGGCGCCGCCGACACCCGCACCAGAGCCGCAGGTGATCGCGCCGCCCCAGCCGCCCGCGCCAGAGCCGGTCCCAACGCCCGAGCCGGTGCCCGCTGCGCCCCAGCCACCCGCAGAGGAAGTGGTCATCATCCCCGACAGCGCCCCCGATGTCTCGCGCAGACCGGTGCCGCGCCCGGCAGATCGTGTCGCCAACCAGCCGGTGCAGGAGCCTGACCCCAACGTCGCGGTCGATAATCAGGCGCAGGACGCCACAACGCCCGATGACGCCTCCGAAACGCCGGTGCCGGAGCAGGACGAAGCCGCCCCGGAAGAGGCGGCGACAGAGATTGTGACAGAGGCAGAGACGCCAAATGCCAGCGCCCCCGGTCAGACCCCCAGACCGCGTGCGCGCCCGGCGCAAACGGCAGCGGCGCAACAGCCCGCGGACGACGGCGCCACGCAGGATGCGGTCAATGCCGCGCTGGCCGAAGCTCTGGGCGGCAGCCTGGGCGAGCCGGACGCGCAGCCCGCGACCGCGACGCTCAGCGATGGTGAGGTCAGCGCGTTCAAACTGGCCGTTCAGGGGTGCTGGGACGTGGATGTGGGCAGCCCTTCGGCCAATGTCACGGTGGTCGTGGTCATGGCGATGAACCGCAACGGCACGGTCGTGCCCGGCTCCATCACCCTGCAAAGCAGCACCGGCGGCGAGGGCCGGGCAGTCGACACCGCCTTCCTGCGCGCGCGCCGCGCCATCTACGAATGCCAGCGCGATGGCTATGATCTGCCTGATGATCGCTATGATCTCTGGGAGCAGATCGAGATCACCTTCAACCCGAAAGATATGCGCATCAGATGACGGATCAGATGAGTCTTCTCAGACACAGATCATCGGCAACCGGGCGCCGATCACACCGTTGTGCCTTTTTTACAAGGGGCAGGTCGGTTATGACTGAAGCTGAGGCATATGCAGGACGGTATATGGGACTTCGTGGACTTTTCGCGGCTTTGATGATGATCGCGCTTCCTCTGACGCTGGCGCTGCCCGCGCAGGCCCAGAACGGTCCGTTGCGCATCGAGATCACCGAAGGCGTGGTCGAACCGATGTCTTTTGCCGCCCCCAACTTTGTCGCCGAAAGCGGCGCTGCGGGCGATTATGCGGAACGTCTGGCACGGGTTGTGGTGGCGGATCTGGCGGGCACGGGACTGTTCCGCGAAGTGCCGCGCGATGCCCATATCGGCAAGATCACCAGCTTTGACGCGCCCGTGCAATATGCCGATTGGAAAGCGATCAACGCACAGGCGCTGATCACCGGCGCGGTGAATGTTTCGGGCAGCAATCTGACCGTGAAATTCCGCGTCTACGATGTGTTCTCCGGGCAAGAACTTGGCTCGGGTCTGCAATTTGCGGGCACCACGCAGGGCTGGCGGCGCATGGCCCATAAAGTGGCCGATCAGGTCTACGCCCGGATCACTGGTGAAAAGCCGTATTTTGACAGCCGCGTGGTGTTCGTCTCGGAAACCGGCCCCAAGGACAAGCGGCTCAAGCGGCTTGCGATCATGGATTACGATGGCGCCAATGTGCAATATCTGACCGGCTCTGAATCCCTTGTTCTCGCCCCACGCTTTTCGCCCACAGGCGACCGGGTGCTTTACACGTCCTACGAGACGGGCTTTCCGCGCATCTATGTGCTGGACGTCGGCTCGGTCCAGCGCCGCGTGCTGGAAAGCCAGGACGGCACCATGAGCTTTGCCCCGCGTTTTGCCCCCGACGGGCGCACGGTCGTCTATTCGCTGGCACAGGGCGGCAATACCGATCTTTACAGCATGGACATCTCCAGTGGCCGCTCGACCCGCCTGACCTCTGCGCCCTCGATTGAAACCGCGCCCAGCTTCAGCCCCGATGGCAGCCGCATCGTCTTTGAAAGCGATCGGTCAGGCACACAACAGCTTTACGTGATGCCCGCTACCGGGGGCGAGGCGCAGCGCATTTCCTTTGGCGAAGGACGGTATGGCACGCCGGTCTGGTCGCCGCGCGGCGATATGGTCGCCTTCACCAAACAGTCAAAAGGGCGCTTTCATATCGGGGTGATGCGTCTTGATGGCTCTGAAGAGCGTTTGCTGACCGCGTCTTTCCTTGATGAAGGGCCGACCTGGTCGCCCAATGGACGCGTCATCATGTTCACCCGCGAAACCCAGGGCGCAGCAGGCTCTGCCTCGCTTTATTCGGTGGATATCTCAGGGCGCAACCTCAAGCGCATTCCAACCGAGGGCGGCGCCTCGGACCCCTCCTGGTCGCCACTTCAGAATTGACCGCATTCAACGAAGCGCCGCAGGGCAGTCGGCGCACATAACAACAAGGCGAAAGCTCATGAATACGTGGACCAAAGCAGTACTTCTTACCGGGATGATGGCGCTTGCGGCCTGTTCCAACAAAAACGATTTTACCGGCGACGATGTGGTTGATCTCAATCAGGCCGGCAATAATGGCGGCTTCGGCGCAGGCGGGCCGCAAGACCCCAAATCGGTTGCGTTCTTTCAGCAGACCGTCGGCGACCGGGTGCTTTTCGAGGTGGATCAATCCAGCCTCACCGGTCAGGCGCGGCTGATCCTTGATGGTCAGGCCCGCTGGCTGACCGAGAACCCCGATTACAACGCCACGATTGAAGGCCATGCCGACGAGCAGGGCACCCGCGAGTACAACCTTGCGCTTGGCGAACGCCGGGCCAATACTGTGCGCGACTATCTGCTGGGCAAAGGCATCTCGGCTGCCCGTCTCAAAGTGGTCAGCTTCGGCAAGGAGCGCCCGATCGAGATTTGCAGCGTCGAGACCTGCTACGCCAAGAACCGCCGCGCCGTGACGGTGCTGGCAGGCGGGCTGAGCGGGTAAAGGCGCATCACGCGCGCTGTTGGAACTGGCATGGCGGGGACAGGCATGAAACAGGCTTTGATGATGTGCACGATTGTGGCCGGGCTGTGGGTCATGCCCGTCGCCGGTCTTGCGCAGGACAGGACACAGACCCTGGCCGATATCCGGCAGGATCTGACCGTGCTTTATGTGGAAACCCAACGGCTCAAGCGCGAATTGTCGACCTCCGGGCAAAGCGGCGTGTCGCTGGGTGGCGGCACCGCGCAGGACCGGGCGCAATCCATCGAAGGCGAGCTGCAACGGCTGACCGCCAAGATCGAACAGCTTGAGTTTCGCATCGATAGCATCGTGCGCGATGCCACGGCGCGTATTGCCGATCTGGAGTTCCGGCTGGTCGAACTGGAAGGCGGCGATGTCAGCAAGCTGGGTGAGACCACGACGCTGGGCGGTGCTGCTGCCGCGCCGCAGACACCTGCCGTAGCAGCGGTGCAATCCTCAGGTGGAACTGACGCGGGCGGCACCGAACTGGCCGCCTCCGAACAGGCGGATTTTGACGCAGCGCAAGCCGCCCTGACCAGCGGCGATACCAGCCTGGCCGCCGACAGCTTTGCCAGTTTCACGCAGAATTACCCCGGCAGCCCGTTGGAGGCTCAGGCGCGCATCGGACGCGGGCAAGCGCTGGAACAGGGCGGCGATGCCCGTGAAGCGGCGCGATCCTATCTGGAAGCCTACTCCAGCAATCCGGCGGGGGCCGAAGCGCCCAAAGCGCTCTACCTTCTGGGACGTGCGCTTGGCAAGCTCGGCAAGGTCTCCGAGGCCTGCGTGACCTTGGGCGAAGTTGGTGCGCGCCACCCCGGAACCCCCGCCGCAAGCGATGCGCAAATGGAAATGACGGCGCTGAACTGCTCGTGAGCGCGCCCCGCGCCGCGTTTGACTGGACGCAGGTGACGCCGCCACTTGGGCTGGCCGTCTCAGGGGGCAGCGATTCCACCGCCTTGCTGATGCACGCGGCCCGAAAGTTTGAAGCGGGTGATCTCAGGGTCGCCACCGTCGATCACGGGTTGCGCCCGCAAGCCGCGCAGGAAGCCAAAGACGTCGCCGCGCTGTGTGCCACCCTTGGTATCGCCCATGACACGCTGCCCTTGCACCTTGATGCGGGTCCCAACCTGCAGGCCCGCGCGCGCCGCGCACGCTATGCAGCGCTGGCGCAGTGGGGCAGGGCGGAGGGGCTATCTGCCATCGCGCTGGGGCACACCCGGGATGACATTGCAGAGAGCTTTCTGATGCGGCTGGCGCGCGGCTCAGGCGTCGACGGGCTCGCCGCGATGCCTGCGGAATTTATCGCGAACGATCAGCGTTTCATCCGGCCTTTGCTGGATCGCAGCCGCGCGGAACTGCGGGGCAAGCTGGTCGCCAAGGGCGTGGGCTGGACCGATGATCCCTCAAACGACAACCCGGAGTTTCAGCGCGTTGCCATGCGCCATGCGCAGCCCGATCTGGACGCGCTTGGCCTGACCGCAGGCCGCCTCAGCGAAACCGCCCGCTGGATGCAAGCTGCCCGCGACGTGCTGGAGCAGGCCGCAGACGACTGGATCGCCGCACATGCCCGCGCCGACCACGGCGATGCGGTGCTTGATCTCCAGGCCCTAATAGCTGCGCCCGATGAGACCCGCTACCGGGTGCTGACGCGGGCGCTTTGCGGGGTCTCCGGCCAGCCCTACCGCCCGCGTTTTGCGGCGGTTGAGGCGCTGCCGCTGAACAGTGCGGCAACGCTGCACGGGTGTCTGCTATACCCGCACCGCACTGGCCTTCGCATCACCCGCGAGGTTCATGCGATGGGCAAGACGCTGGATCCGCGATGGCAGGTTGACGGCCCGTTTGAACCGGATTTTGAGCTCAGGCCTTTGGGCGCAGAGGGCCTGTCGCAACTTGCGAGCTGGCGTGAGACAGCACTGGTGCCGCGCCGCTCCCTTTTGGCCAGCCCCGCTGTTTGGCACGGGCCGCGCCTGATCGCAGCGCCATTGGCGGCCCCCATGGACAAATGGCGCGCCACGGCGCCGAACCCGCTCAAAAGGCTTTAGCTCAAGCCTTTGGGCGCGCAGCTTTTTCCTGCAGACCGGACTGACCCTGACGGCGGGCCAGTTCCGCCTCGACGTCGGAGAGGGCAACATCGCGCGAGGCCAGCATCACCAGCAAATGATAGAGCACGTCGGCAGCTTCCGAGGTCAGCGCGGACCGGTCGCCCTTGACGGCCTCGATGATCGCTTCCACCGCTTCCTCGCCGAATTTCTCCGCGCATTTCTCGGGGCCTTTTGCCAGCAGTTTTGCGGTCCAGCTGTCATCGCGGCCACGCATTTTGCGTGCCTCGATAGTGGCGAAAAGATCGTGCAGGGTGCTCATGTGATCCTCATGGGAATTCCGGCAGCAGCCATATGCGCCTTGGCTTCGGCGATGGTAAACTCGCCGAAATGAAAGATCGAAGCGGCAAGAACCGCGCTTGCGCCGCCCCTTGTCACACCTTCCACCAGATGATCGAGCGTGCCAACCCCGCCCGAGGCGATCACCGGGATATTCACCGCATCCGAAATGGCGCGGGTCAGAGACAGGTTGAAACCGGCCTTGGTGCCATCACGGTCCATGGAGGTCAGCAGGATCTCACCTGCGCCTTGCGCGGCTGCGGTGACCGCGAACTCAACCGCATCAATCCCTGTGGGCTTGCGACCCCCGTGGGTGAAAATCTCCCAGCGGCCCGGTTCCACCGTCTTGGCATCAATGGCGCAAACGATGCATTGGCTGCCGAATTGATCGGCAGCTTCGGCAAGCACCTCTGGCCGTGCCACCGCAGCAGAGTTGAAACTGACCTTGTCCGCGCCCGCAAGCAGCAGATCGCGCACGTCCTGCACCGTGCGCACACCGCCGCCCACAGTCAGCGGGATGTAGCATTGCTCGGCGGTGCGCTGAACAACGTCAAACATGGTGCCGCGGTTTTCATGGGTGGCATGAATGTCGAGAAAACACAGCTCGTCCGCGCCCGCCGCATCATAGGCGCGGGCACTTTCGACCGGATCGCCCGCATCGCGCAGCCCGACGAAATTCACGCCTTTCACGACGCGGCCATCCGCAACGTCCAGACAAGGGATAATGCGGGTTTTCAGCATGGCCGGCAAATCCTTCTGCGAAGGATTTTACTGCGCAAAATCTTGGCAGAAGATTTTGCACTGCTCGATTTTTCGCAGAAAAATCTCATGGCTTCATGGCTTTCAAAGCAGCGTTCAGATCCAGCGCGCCATCGTAGAGCGCACGCCCGGAAATGGCGCCATTCAACGCAGCACCGCAATCGCGCAACGCAACGAGATCTTCCAGAGAAGACACGCCACCCGACGCAATCACCGGGATCGAGACCGCGCGCGCCAGCGCCGCTGTCGCGTCAACATTGGGCCCCTGCATTGCGCCATCGCGGTTGATGTCTGTGTAGATGATCGCCGCCACCCCGGCATCTTCAAAGGATTTCGCCAGATCCGTGACCTCTACATCGGTTTCCTCGGCCCAGCCCTTGGTTGCAACCTTGCCGCCGCGTGCATCAATTCCCACGGCGACCTGCCCCGGAAAGGCCTTCGCCGCCTCGCGCACCAGCCCCGGATTTTCCACCGCGACCGTGCCCAGGATGACGCGCGCCAGGCCCTTTTCCAACCACATGCCAATGGTTGCCATATCGCGGATGCCGCCGCCCAACTGGGCCGGCACCTCGCAGCTTTTCAGGATCGCCTCCACCGGAGCGGCATTGACCGGCGCCCCTTCGAAGGCGCCGTTGAGATCGACCAGATGCAGCCATTCGCATCCCGCCGCGACAAATGCCTGCGCCTGCGCTGCGGGATCTTCGTTGAAAACCGTGGCTTTTTCCATGTCGCCGCGCAGCAAACGCACGGCCTGGCCGTCCTTGAGGTCGATGGCTGGGTAAAGGATCATGCGCATTATTCCCGGGGTGAATAGGTCTGTCGTCACTTGGCATGCACGCGCCCGTTTTGCAACTGACCCGATGTCAGGACTTGCGCGTTCATCAATCCCGCGCCACCCTGACCAAAACGGGAGGACGACATGAAAACACTCATCACAACCGCAGCCTTTGCTGTGCTGACCGCGACATCAGCCTGGGCGGCCGATCCGGTTGAAGGCACCTGGAAGACGCAGGTGGACGACGGGGCCTACGCCCATGTGAAAATGGCGCCATGCGGCGGTGCGCTTTGTGGAACGATCGTGCGCACGTTTAATTCTTCGGGCGAGTACAAAAGCGAGAACATCGGAAAGCAGATCGTGCGCAACATGAAACCTGCGGGCGGGGGCAAATACAACGGACAAGTGTGGCGCCCGGCCAACAACAAGATCTACAAAGGCAAACTGCAACTCAATGGCAGCAAGCTGCAGATGTCCGGCTGTGTGGTCGGTGGTCTGATTTGCGCCAAGCAGACCTGGGCGCGCGTCAACTGAAGGCGTTTCGATTGAGCCGGGTGTCGCGCTGAGATCAAATGGGGAGGAACGCTGTTCCTCCCCAAACCCCTCCTTGGGATATTTTGGGACCAAAGATGACAGGACCCCGTTTCAGGGTGTCCATGTCAG
>JBCCUH010000059.1:0-9666 GCA_039197405.1 Pseudomonadota bacterium | reverse complement strand
GGCGCGCACGACCTATCTGGCCTCGCGCAGCCCGGCCGACGCGCTTCGCGCCATACCGCGCCAGAAATGGCTGCGTTTGGCAGGCCAGATGCTCCGCGAGGGCGCAGGGTTTGCCAAGGATGTGGCGATCTGCCTGCCTGCCGCCACGCGCCTTGTCGCCTATGCCCGCCAACATCGCATGCAACATATCCACGTCCATTCCTGCGGACGTGCTGCATTGGTGGCAGCGTTTGCCAAGCGCATGGGCGGGCCTGACTATTCCGTCACCCTGCACGGCCCGCTGTCAGATTACGGCCCCGGGCAAAGGATCAAATGGCAGGACGCGCGTTTTGCCACCGTGATCACCCGCAAACTCATGGGCGAGATTGAGGCAGAGCTTGGCCCCCACCTGCCCGGCGACATCCGGCTTCGGCCCATGGGTGTCGATACCGAAGCGCTCAAGCGCACCGCGCCCTACATGCCCGCGCAGCAGGGCGAGCCCTTGCGCATTTTCAGCTGCGCGCGGCTGAACATCGTCAAGGGCCATCAGGATCTGATGCAGGCGACGCGCCATCTGCTGGATCGCGGCGTCGATGTACGGGTTGAGATTGCAGGCGAAGACGACGCAGGCGGCACGGGCTTTCGCGCCGAGCTTGAGACACGGCTGAAAGAGCTGCATCTGCAGAACCATGTCACGCTTTTGGGTGCGATCGACGCGGACACTGTGCGCGCCAAATTGCTGGACGCGCATCTCTTTGTGCTGGCCAGCTGGCACGAGCCGCTTGGCGTGGCCTATATGGAAGCGATGAGCTGTGAGGTGCCGACCATCGGCACCGCTTCCGGCGGCGTCCCCGAGATGATCACCAGCGGCGAAACTGCCATCCTCGTGCCACCAAAATCACCAGACGCGCTGGCCGATGCCATCGCCGATCTGGCCCGCGACCCGGACACCGCACGCCGCCTGAGCACCGCAGGGCGCGACCATATCATCGCCAATTACCGCTCGGCCCTTGGCGCGGAGACACTGATCGATGCGATCTGGGGCACCGCCGATTAACGCAGATCATCCACCATGATTGCCAGCTCCTCATCCGAGCTGAACCACAGCATTTCCACGTCGCGCAACTCCGCTTCGACCGTCGCACTTTTTACGGTCAGGCCGCCGCCTTTGCGCGTAAAACTGTAGTCAGACGGCGCACCGGGCAGCAAAGCCGCGTCAAACCCGTCACCGCCCAGCAGCAGATCCCGGCCCGCAATCGGGCGCAGCACATCGTCGCCCCCCAGCCCCGCCAGAACATCCGCCTGATCAGTGCCCATCAGATCGTCATCTGCCGCCGCACCGCTCAGGATGCGCCCGCCGGAAAATGCGCTCGGCACCCGCGTTTCCCACCAGGCTGGAGTTTCGGCGTTGAACGTCATCAAAGCCTCCCAGCGCGGGTTGCTGTCCTGCAAATGGCGCAGCGCGCCCCAGCTTCCGTATTGGCTTGGCTTGGCCACATCGACAAACGCATTGAACAAGGTCCCGCCCGCCGCCTTCCAGCCTGCCAGAAGATCACGGTAAATTCCCGCCATCTCATCGGAATAGTTGAACTGTTTGTAAAACGCGATCAGTGCCTCGTTTTGCGAAAACTCGCCGCCTACCGCCACATGGGTGCCGCCCTCATACATGACCAGCGCCAGACCGTGATCCTCGGCCACCTGCGCCTGCTGCGGGAAAATCACCTCGTTCAGCTCTTTGACAGACCCCTCCAAAAGCGCCTGCGCCACCAGCGTGTTGGCCGCGTTGAACCTGTTGGCCTCCACAAACGCATCAGCTTCGGCGCCGCTCAGCCCGTTGATCGCCGCCTCCTCGCGTGCCCGTTTGTCGCTTTCTTCCAGCCATTCCAGAACTTGCGGCGCGCCATCTTCGGTGCCCATTTCATAGCCAAAATACCCAGTCACCGCATAGGCGTTGAAATAGACATAAGGCTCCCAGTTGCCTGCATCTTCGGCCACCCACAAAGGCGCGTTCAGCGACGCTTCCTCCAGCCCCAGCCAGCCTGTATGCGTGCCGATCACCGACACCAGCCGGGTGCTGGCATCCCGGCCATAAACCTCTGCCCAGATCTGCGCCATCTGCGCCGCGCGCATGCCATAAAACTGCATCCAGGCATCATCGCCCGCCTCATCGCCCCAGCGCGCCTGAGCCTGGTCTCGCGCATAAACAGCTTGCGGGAAAATGAAATTCCAGACCTCGTTGGAGTATTCGACATAGGCCCGCAAATCCGGGCGCAGCGTATCACGGGCCAGCTCTGCAAACTGCTGGAAATAACCATCATCGGCCATATGCGGCATGGTGAACCAGGGATCGGCGCCCACCAGATTGCTCAGCTCGATCATCACCTCGGCGGGCACACCTTTGCTGACATAGCTATAGGTCTCGCGGGTGGGCCGCTCGTCCCAGGTCGACAGGGTCGAGCCATTGGTGGCCATCCAGTCCATGAACCGCAGGCTGCGCAGGTTCTCGATCCGCGCCAGCCACGCCGGGTTAAACGTCACCCCGGCTTCGACCAGCACACGGGTATCTTCCCTGAAGATGCGGATGTTGCGGATCGGATCGGCGGCATCGGTCTTGCTTACCTCTATCGAAACCAGCCCTTCCCCGGGGGTATAGTCAAAGCTGATTTCCGTGCCTGTGTTGCGCACGTTTTTGGCAAGCCCGCCAATCGTCAGATCGCCCTGCCCTTCAAAGGTCACGATGTATCGCCCCGCCAGGTCCGTCGCCTCGGCCGGTTGGTCGGTCAGGATAAACGCCTCCAGCGCGCGCGCATCATCGGGCAGCTTGACCGGCCAGCCCTGCGCGTTCAGATAGCCGCCGCTGGCAATGGCCTCGGCGTCATAGGCGCCCCATTGATCATTGGTATGACCTACCCAGGGGCGTGCGGTTTTCATCAGATCCAGGAAGGGGTGCTGCACGGACCAGTCGGCTATGCCGTTCAGCCCCATCGCCAGCGACGGGTTCAGCAGTTGATCTTGCGCCATATGCATGTTGGCAGGTTGCGCCATGCTGTCCGACTGCCCGCTGGTCGCGGGGGCCGCTGCTGTCTCTTCGGTTTCGGCTGCCGCGACCGGCGCTTCCACAGCAGCCTCGATCCTCAGGTTTTCTTCGGCCAGATATGTCGCAACCCGCTCCCAGATCGCATCCCGGACCATCGGAAACGTCGCGCGCAAGGCCGGGGCAACCGTGCTCGGCGGGCGAAAGCTGTCCGGGATCGGCGTGCCATGCAGCGTATTATACGCGACCATGGCAGCCATCAGATAGGTAGCGGAGGTGCCATGCGGCGCATCATCGGAATAAAACGTGTCGACCGGCACAGACGCCAGCGCCGTGTCTGTCATCACAGAGGACAAGACCCGGCTGACCGGGATCAGCCTGACCGGCTGGCGCTCTGACAGGGCGGCCACATAGCTGTCAAACCACTTCGCATAATCGCCCAGCGCATAGGCGTGATAGGCCTCAAGCCCGCGTTCATCGGGCGGAAAGCCGCGGGTGATCGCGCCCATCTCCGGCCAGCCTTCATAGACGAAAAGCTGCGCATCCGGCGCTTCGCCCACAGCCCAGCCCAGCACATCCTGCGTCACCCCGAGCGGGTTCAAGTTGTCCGGGTTATCCCCGTCAAACGGCGCGTCAATCGCATTGCCCTGAATGAAATTGGCAGGGGTGATCCAGACGCTGGTGAGCCCCGCATCTCCAAAGGCGCGGCGATCGCTGTTCCACGCAGGTTTCGCTTCCCTGAACGACCAGTTCGGCTCGGGCGGCAGCGCCCGGCGGAAATCCCGCAAGAACCCCCATTGGCCGCTAAGGGCAAAGTCCTCGCCCGCCGCTTTCGATATCAGCCCCAGCCAATGCGGTAGCGTGGTGTCCTCGCTGTCCGTCAGGTGATGCACCAGCGAGTTGCCAAAGACATAGACGCGCTCGGCCTGTTCATGTGCCGTTAAGGAACCGGGAAAAACCGCGACCCAAATTGCCGCGAATAGCTGCATAAAACTTGCTGCACGCATGACTGTCCCCGTTGTTGCTCGGATCACCCTTGCCTCACATATAGATGGCGGCGCGCACAAACCCAAGCAGGACCGTCACGCGCCCTGTCCCCGCGGGGACAGTGCCCCTGCCTTGCGCAGGATAAGCTCCAACCGTTTGAAGCTGTTGGCCGCATCAATCCTTTCGGGTGCGCCGACAAAGGCGTCCAGATCGCCAAAGGCGCGCACTGCCGTGTCCAGCACCGGATCGCCGCCTTCCGAATAAAGGCCCGCACGGATCATCAACGCCGAGTCTTCATAAGCGCCCAGCAACTGCCGCGCTATGGAAATCAGGTGGTTTTCCTCCGCCGACGCCGCATCCGGCAGGCTGCGCGAGACGGATTTGACCGGGTTGATCGCCGGGAATCTGCCGCGTTCGGCAATCTCGCGCTCCAGCACCACATGCCCATCCAGCACACCGCGCATCATGTCCGCCACCGGCTCTTCCATGTCGGACCCGGCAACCAGCACCGAAAAGACGGCGGTGATATCCCCCTGCCCCGCCGCGCCGGGACCGGCCCGTTCGCACAGCGACATGATCCTGTGCGCAGTGGAGGCGGGAAAGCCGCGCAGGCTTGCCGCTTCACCGCTCATCACCGCAATCTCGCGATGCGCTTCGGCAAAGCGGGTCACGGAATCGGCCAGCAGCAAAACCTGCTTGCCCTGATCGCGGAAATGCTCGGCCACGGTCATCGCCGTCAAGGCGCAGCGGCGGCGCTCCAGCGGGGATTGATCTGATGTGGCCGCAACGATCACGGATCGCGCCATGCCTTTGACGCCAAGGGCCTTATGCGCAAAATCGCCCAGCTCCCGACCCCTTTCACCGATCAGGGCAATCACCACCACATCCGCCTGCATCTGGGTGGCAAAATGCGCCAACAAAGAAGACTTCCCGACGCCCGAGCCCGAAAAGAGGCCGATTCGCTGAGCCTTCACCACAGGCAACAGCGTGTTGAACACCTGCATGCCCGTCTCAAGCCGCTGCCCCAGCGGCTTGCGCGTAACCGGATTGGGCGGCGATGCCAGCACGCTGCGGGCAACAGGGCCGCGCGGCAAGGGCCTGCCGTCCATGGGCTGCCCGCGCGCATCAAGGATACGCCCGATCCATTTCGCGCAAGGCGCAATCCGCAGCGGTCCCTGCGCCAGCACCTCATCGCCGATGCCGACACCGTCCAAGGGGCCAGCGGGCAAAATGCGCGCGCCGTCTGAGCCCAGCGCCAGAACTTCACCGGTCAGGCGCACCCCGGAGCGCGCCCTGATCTCGACCAGCATGCCCACCTGAACCGCATCGCCCAGTGCGGCGACGCTCAGCAACCCGGCCCGCACGCCCACGACCCGCCCGACAGGGCGCGCCGCCTTGACCGCGCATATATCCCACATCAGCCCCTCAAGCTCGGGAACCACCGGCCCTCCGTCCTGTAGCATCGCATTCTCCTCAAATCCGTCGAAAACCATTTCTAAAGGAATCACGGTTAAGCCTTGGTTGAAGCGACGCAAAAACCTGCAAAGGCACAGCTGGTCATGTTCCAGAATCTCGATATTTTCCGCCAGTCCTACGCGATGGCGACCCATGCCGGTCAGAGGCAAGCGGTCACCGCGCGCAATCTGGCAAATGCCGATACGCCGGGTTTCAGGGCGCAGGATCTGACGCCCTTCAAGGATACGGTCGATGCGGGTGCCGCTCGCAACACGCAGCGCGCAACACGGGCGCGGCATCTCAACGGAGTGGGCCATGACAAAGCGGGCTTTGCAGGGGCAGCCGTGATCATCGATCGCGCGCAACCCAGCGACCCCAATGGCAATTCCGTCTCTGTCGAAACCGAGATTCTGCGCAGCGTCGATGCCAAACGCCAGCATGACCGCGCGCTGGCCATCTACCGGTCATCCCTCACCATCCTGCGCACCTCTCTGGGACGCGGATAAAGCCTGCATCACCTTGCACCGAAAGGAACATTAGATGAACATGTTTTCCGATGCGCTCAGCCTTGCCAACAGTGGCCTCAAGGCGCAATCGCGGCGGCTGCGGCATGTGGCCGAAAACATCTCGAACGCGGATACACCCGGCTATAGGCGCAAGATCGCTGAGTTCCGCACGGCGGATAAATCCGGGCATGTGAGCGCCGAAAAGATGGTGCTGGACCGGTCCGAGCTGAAGAAGATCTACGATCCGGCGCATCCTCTTGCGGATGCCCAGGGCAATTACGACGGCTCGAACGTGGATCTGATGATCGAGGTCGCGGACGCCCGCGAAGCCCAGCGCAGCTATGAAGCCAATCTCAAGATGTTCGATCAGGCGCGGCAGATGTCCTCAAGCCTGATGGAGCTTCTGCGCCGTTAACCCTGCCTGCCGGCACACACCCCAAGGAGACAGACATGGACGTTCGTTCGCTTTTCGCCTCGCAGCAATATGCCGCCACAAAACCCGCGACCGCGCCTGATGCGCAGGGCGCGCCGGAAAAGGCCGAGACCCGGTTTGCCCGCGATTTCGAGACATTCGCCGAAACCCTGCAGCAAAGCGAGCAAATCGCCAAGGCGGCGATGACTGGCGACGCCGACCCGCATGCATTGGTACAAGCGCTGGCGCAGACCGAACTGGCGGTCGAAACCGCCGTGACCGTGCGCAACAAGGTGGTCGAAGCCTATCAGGAAATTCTCAGGATGCCGATCTGATCATGTCCGAGGCGCTTTTCTTTGACACGCTGCAGCACGGGCTTTGGGTCGCGGTGGTCATGTCCATCCCGATCCTGGGCGCGGCGCTGATTGCCGGGGTGACGGTGGGGCTGTTTCAGGCGCTGACCTCGGTACAGGAAATGACGCTGACTTTCGTGCCCAAGCTGGGCGCCATCGTCGTGGTGTTCTGGATGACGATGAATTTCATGACGCAAACGCTGGTGACGTATTTTCACCAAAGCATCGTACCGCAAGTGATCGGAGGCTAACCAATGGAAAACGCAAGCTATACCACGCTGACCCGGCAATCGGGCCTGATGCGGGAAATGACGGTGATTGCCAACAATATCGCCAATGCCTCCACCACCGGGTTTCGTCAGGAGGGCATGGTCTTTTCCGAGTTTGTGCGCCGCATGCCCGATGGGCAACCATCGCTGTCGATGGCCGCAGGGCGGGTGCGCAACACATCCTTTCTGCCCGGCACCATGACACAAACCAACGGCCCATTTGACGTGGCGATTGATGGCGAAGGGTTCTTTTTGGTGCAGACCCCGGATGGCGAAAGGCTGACCCGCGCGGGCCATTTCATGCCAAATGCCCAGGGTGATCTTGTCACCCCAGACGGACATGCGGTGCTGGATGCAGGCGGTGCGCCGCTGTTTGTGCCGCCAGATGCCGGCAGCATCGCCATCGCACCGGACGGCACGCTAAGCGCGAACGGCCAGCTGTTGGGGCAGATCGGCGTTGTTCTGCCCGCCGAGGACGCGCAGCTTTTGCGCGCAGGCGGGGTGATGTTTGACGCTGTTGGCGGCTATGCGTCAGCGCCGGACGCGCGGGTTCGGCAAGGCATGCTGGAAGGCTCGAACGTCAACCCCATGACCCAGATCGCCCGCATGATCGAAGTGCAGCGCGCCTATGAGTTGGGTCAAAGCTTTGCCGAGGCCGAAGATGAACGGCTGCGCACCGCTGTGCGCACCATGATCAAGTAACCCTAACCGAGCAGACAACAGGAGCCAGATATGCGTGCCCTCAAAATCGCCGCCACCGGCATGACCGCCCAGCAGATGCGGGTCGAGGTGATCTCGAACAATCTCGCCAATATGAGCACCACCGGCTATAACGCCCGCCGCGCCGAATTTGCCGATCTGCATTACCAGCAGGTCAATCGCGCGGGAACTGTGAATGCCTCTGACGGCACGGTGCTACCCACCGGTGTGCAGCTTGGCCTTGGGGTACGCCCGGCCAGCGTGTCGGTCTATCTGCAGCAAGGCTCGCTGTCGGCCACCAACGCCGATCTGGATGTGGCCATCGAAGGCAGCGGATATCTGGAGGTGACCCTGCCCTCTGGCGCGTCAGCCTATACACGGGACGGCGCGCTCAAGCGCAATGCCGAAGGGTTGATCGTCACCAATGACGGATACCCGGTGGTGCCCGAGATTGTCATTCCGCCCGAGGCGCGCAGCGTGTCGATCAATGCCGATGGCGAGGTTTACGCTTATTTCGATGATGCCGCCGAAGCCCAGCTTCTGGGCGAGTTCACCCTGGCCGGTTTCACCAATCCCAAAGGGCTGGAGGCCATCGGCAGCAATCTTTTCACGGAAACCGAAGCCTCCGGTCCGTCGCTGGTTACCACGCCCGGCAACGATGGTCTGGGCACGCTGCGTCAGGGCTATCTTGAAGACAGCTCTGTTGATGCGGTGCGCGAGGTGACCGAGCTGATCGAGGCGCAGCGCGGCTATGAGCTGAATGCCAAGGTGATCACTGCCGCCGATCAGATGCTCAGCGCGACCACCCAGGTGAGATAATGAAACTGCCCGCCGCCCTCGCCCTGCTGATCTGTGCCCAGACGTCGCTGGCCGAAACGGTCGTCGCCGCGCGCAATCTCCGGCCCGGCAGTATTCTGCTGGACACCGATGTCGTGCAGGTCGGTGGTGTTGTGCCGGGCAGCTACTCCAGCACCGCGCAGGTTGTCGGGCTGGAGGTGAAAGTCGCGCTTTATGCGGGCCGCCCGGTGATGAGCGAACAGCTCGGTCCCCCCGCCACCATCGAGCGCAACCAACTGGTCGAGATTATTTATCAGAGCGCCGGTCTGTCGATCCGCACCGAGGGGCGCGCATTGGGGCGCGGCAGCGAGGGACAGCGTATTCGCGTCATGAACCTGACCTCGAAATCCAGCCTGTTCGGAACCGTTCAATCGGACGGCAGCGTGCGTGTGTCGCGCTAGCGGCGCGGCAGATCACCAAAGATCGAAAGGATCCTTCATGCGAATGCTTATTGCGCTGCTGATACTTGGCCTTGTGCCCGCCTGCTCCTCCATGCAAGGCATCGGCAAAGCCCCCGGTTTCTCGCCGCAGATGGAAGGGCGCGAGCATTCCGCCATGGTCTTCAGCGGCCTGCCCGAACAGGTCGAGCGTCGCAGTATGATCGACCCATCCTCGCTCTGGCGCGGCGACAGGCAATCCTTGCTGGGCGACCGGCGCGCGTTGCGCCGCGGCGATATTCTCACCGTGGTGATCGAGATTGACGACAAGGCCGAGATATCCAACTCCACATCCCGCAGCCGCAATGCATCGGAAGATCTGGGCATCCCCAATTTGCTTGGCGTGCCGCAACGTATCGGCGATGCCTGGCCGCAGGGGGCGGATTCGCAAACGCCGATCGGGATCAACTCCACCAGCAAGTCGAAAGGCGACGGCTCGGTCCGGCGCAAGGAAAAACTGGAGCTGCGCGTCGCCGCCACGATTGTGGAGGTTCTGCCCAACGGGGTTCTGTCCATCGCGGGACAGCAGGAAGTGCGTGTGAATTTCGAACTGCGCGAGCTTCTGGTCAGCGGTTACGTGCGCCCCGAAGACATCTCACGCCAGAATGAAATCACCTATGACAAGATCGCCTCCGCGCGCATTTCATATGGCGGGCGTGGGCAGATCACCGACGTGCAGCAGCCGCGGTACGGCCAGC
>JBCCUH010000058.1:0-9691 GCA_039197405.1 Pseudomonadota bacterium | reverse complement strand
GTCCTGCGCGGACGGGCGGTGCGTTCGGATGGCCCGACGCGATTTTTGGGCGTAGGCGATCCAGTCATCGGCAACGCCCCCGATATGGCCTGCGAGGGCACGCAACTGGCACAGCTGCGCGCCTCCGGCTCCTGGGGCAGCCTGCCTTTCAGCAGCGCCAGCGCCTGGCAGGACGGGATGCGGCTGGCCGATCCGCAAGCCTTGCGCAGGCTGGATCGCCTAGCGGACACCACTTGCGAGCTTGAGGCGATCCAACGGGGTTTTTCGCCTGCGGCCAGCACGCTGCTGACCCGCCACGCTGCCAGTGAAAGCCGCATCAAGGCGCTGAGCGCCGAAGGCACGCTGGCACAGCAGGATATTGTGGTCTTCGCCACCCACGGGCTTGTCGCCGGAGAAAGCAGCGCAGTTGCCCCCGGCCTTGTGTTGACCCCGCCGGGACAGGCCACGCTGCTTGACGACGGGCTGCTGACCTCGGCGGAAGTGGCGGTGCTTGATCTGAATGCGCGGCTGGTGATCTTGTCGGCCTGCAATACGGCGGCAGGAGAAAGCGCTGCTCAGGAAGGCCTCTCCGGCCTTGCCAGCAGTTTTTTCCACGCAGGTGCGCGCGCGTTGATCGTGACCCATTGGGCGGTGTTTTCCGCCGCTTCGGCTGAAATCTCTGCCGGGGTCGCGCAGCGGATCGCAAACGATCCGGCGCTCGAGAACGCAGAAGCGCTGCGCGTTGTGACCCTGGACATTCTGGATGATCCCGGCGGCAGCGCCTTGCGCAAACATCCGGCCTATTGGGCGGCTTTTTCGGTCATCGGCGATTGAGCCATTGGCAAGGCAGCGCGGCGCCCCCATAGTTGCCACAAAATCGATCAGAAGAAAGCGGACGATATGAGACGGGTTTTGGTGACAGGTGGCGGATCGGGCATCGGGCGGGCGATTGCGCGACAATTTGCAGAAAACGGCGATGCGGTCACTATTTGCGGGCGCCGGATGGAGGCGCTTGAAGACACCGCATCCGGGTTCGAGATGACCTGCCTCAGCGCGGATGTGACTGATGAGAAAAGCCTGGCGGCGGTTTTCGCCAAGCCGTTTGACGTGGTCATCGCCAACGCGGGCGTGGCGCGCAATGCCAAGGTGGCGGATTTGTCGCTGGACGATTGGAACACCACGCTGAACATCACGCTCACGGGGGTATTTCTGACGTTCAAGGCGGCGCTGCAGAACATGCCATCGGGCGGGCGGTTGATTGCCATTGCCTCGACCGCCTCCCTGCAGGGCGGGGTCACGCTGGCGGCCTATTCGGCGGCCAAACATGGGGTTGTCGGGCTGGTGCGCTCGACCGCCAAGGAAGTGGCGCGGGCCGGTATCACCTGCAATGCCATCTGCCCCGGTTTCGTTGATACCGAAATGGCCGATGGCGCTGCACGCAATGTCGCGGAGAAATTCGGAGTTGATGAGGCCAAAGCCATGGATATGATCGTGGCCAACAATCCGATGCGCCGCTTGATCACGACCGAAGAAATCGCCGCCACTGCGTTTTTCCTGGCCTCCGAAGGGGCCGGGTCGATCAACGGGCATGCGCTGTCTGTTTCGGGTGGTGAGATCTAGGCTGCCCTTCGTGCAAAGCACAAAGGGCGACAATAGGCGAGACGCCCGAACGGGCGCCGGGCAGTTCGTGTGGCTGGCCTGCGCCTCCGGCGGGAGTTTACCGGGCAAGATGAAGAGGGGCAGGGGCGCGTCAACCAGGTGGTAGGCATTCCGCGACGGGAGCGAGGCGATGAAATTCTCGGCCAATCTGGGGTTCCTCTGGGCAGGGTTGGCTTTGCCCGATGCCATCCATGCGGCCCGCGCTGCCGGGTTCGCCGCGGTGGAATGTCACTGGCCCTATGATGTGCCCGCCAAAGAGGTGCGGCAGGCGCTGCGGGACACCGGGCTTGGGATGATCAGTCTCAACACAAGGCGCGGCGATGTGGCGGCGGGCGATATGGGGCTGAGCGCCCTGCCGGGACGCGGCGGTGCGGCCCGCGCGGCGATTGATGAGGCGCTCGATTACGCCCATGAGGTTGGTGCGCGGGCGGTGCATGTGATGGCCGGAAACGCCAGCGGCAAAGATGCGCATGCGAGCTTTCTGCAGGCCTTGCGCTATGGCTGCGAGCGGGCGGAACCGCTGGGCATCACCCTCTTGATCGAGCCGCTCAATACCCGCGATGCGCCGGGGTATTTCATCAGCACTACGGGCGATGCCATGGCAGTCATTGATGATGTCGCGGCGCCCAATCTCAAGCTGATGTTCGATTGCTATCACGTTGCTTTGATGGAGGGTGATGTGGAAGGGCGGCTGCAAACACTGCTGCCGCATATCGGGCACATCCAGTTTGCGGGCGTTCCAGACAGGGGGCCACCGGATCAGGGGGAGCTTGATTACAGGCGGCTGTTCAACCTGCTGACGCAGTTGGGGTATGACCGGCCGATCGGCGCGGAATACAGGCCCGGAGGGCCGACAGAGGCATCACTGGGGTGGATGACCAGTCTGCCGTGATCAGCTGCGCTGTTTGTAGTAGGTGTCTTTGTGGGTGATCATCCCGCCCTTGAAGGTCAGGATATCGACGCTGAGAAACTCTTCGGTGGTGCCATCGCTGTGGCGCGCGGTTCGGCGGTATTCGCAAAACGCCTTGTCGCCCACGATGCGGCAATCAAGCGTCTCCCAATGCACTGTGTCCACCTTGTCGAAAAGACCTGCAAAGACGCCGCGAATGGTCTCTGCGCCCTTGAACCGCGTGCCATGCTCGTCAGCACCAGCGGCGTGATCAAAGACCGCATCCGGTGCGAAATACTGCATCACCGCATCGATATCATTGGCGTTGAACGCATCGCCGATGGCATCGACCAGTTCTCGTGTGACCTGGTTCATATCGCTCTCCCTATAAGCCCATCATGGCGCAGGTTTTCCTGAAAAACGCGCTGGTTTCATCGGTCAACACGTTGAGTTCGTCGAAATGGTCCACCTCTGGAACGACATAGACGGACATGGGTCTGTCGCGCGTTTCGAAGGCTTCGGCGTACATGCGGGCCTGGCGATGAAACTCCGCCGTTTCCGCGCCGCCCACCACGATCATCTGTGGCGCATTTGTTATGGGCGGGTGGTTGGTCATCGGGCTTTGCGCCGCGGCCTCCGCTGCGTCCATGCGCAGGTTGGCATTCAACGCGTCAGTCAGGCGCACAGGTTCGAGGTAGCTGAGCGGCGAGACAGGGATGCCAGCGGCGATCATGCCTTTGGGCAAGTCGCTGTCATAGGCGCTCCAGTCCGTGGCCATCATCATTTGCGTCAGATGTCCGCCTGCGGAGTGGCCCATGACGGTCAAGCGGTCGCGACTGAGGCCGAGCGTGCCTGCCTCGCGCCACAGATACGCCAGTGCCTCGCGCATTTGCGCACTGATCTCGGTGATCGTGACAGCGGGGCAGAGATCATAGCCCACGACCACAACATTCGCGCCTGCCGTGACGAAAGGGGCCGCGATGAAGCTGTAGACCGACTTGTCGCCACGCTGCCAGTAACCGCCGTGAATGTAAAACAGCGTGGGCGCAGAGGCATCGCCGCAGGTGAACACATCGAGCTTTTGCTTCTCACCCGCCCCATAGCGCAGATCAAGCTGGCAGGTCAGCGACTGCCTTGCCGCCGCGCTGCGTTCCAGCCAACCAGGGATGACGGTTTGCTCATAGTCCGGACGCCCGGCACGCAGGTTATACTGAGCATCGAACCACGCAGGATCATGGCCTTCATGAAACGTGAGCGCATCTTTCATCACAAAACTCCTTCGCTGGCGCAGGCTTTCTCCAGCGCGGCCCATTCATCGGGGTTGGTGCCGAAATGGCGCATAACGTGGGATTGATAGGCCGGGCGCGCCGACAGCCTTTGATACCAGGCCTCGACATTGGGCAGTGCCGGGCGATCAACCTCGACAGTGAAATAGCGGTACGCAACGCAGCCCAGGGGAATATCGCCCATGGTGAAGCTGTCGCCGCAGACATAGTCGTGCCTGGCAAGGTGGTCATTGAGGATCGTCAGCGCCGCATGCGCCTCATCGCGAAGCTGCGCGATCCTGGCCGGATCTCGGTCGGCTGGCTTGGTGCGCACGGTTGCAAAGAAGAGATAGATCACCGGGCCGAAGGCTTTGCTTGCGGACCACTCCATCCATTGATCGGCAATCGCGCGGGTTTGCGGGTCGGCGGGTGACAGCGTGCCCGCGCCATAGCGATCACAGAGATAGCGGACGATAGCGAGGCTTTCCCACAGCGCAAAATCGCCATCCTTGATGGCCGGGATCATCCGGTTGGGATTGATCGCTGCATAGGCGTCTGTGTCCAGCTTTCCGAAACTGCCGCCCGCCAGTTGCAGTGTATATTCGAGGCCAAGCTCATTGGCGCACCAGATCACCGGGATCACGTTGGACGAATAGGGCCGCCCCCAAATCTCAAGCATGTGCTGCCTCCCGCTTTTGCGCAATCGACTGCGTGCCGAACTCTGGCACGACATATTCAAAGAGGCGATGCCAACTGGCGAGAATTTTCCGGTATGGCACGCCGGTGTATTGCTGCATCAGCATCAGGTGATCCAGGCCGATGGTTTCCTGTTTTTCCGCAAAGCGGTCGGCCACATAGCTGGCATCGCCCACAACGATGATGCCGCGTTTGTTCAGAAAGTCGAACCAGTCGTCCTCCTCGTCCTCCGCTGTCATCTGCTCGCCTATGTCGAGGTAGCCGTGTTTGGTCCACTCGCCTGCGGGCCGCGAGCCGCCGAGGAACTCATAGTAGGCGTTGATGCTGGGGCGGATGGTTTTCTCCGCCTCCTCCATGGTTTCGCCCACATAGAAGGCCGTGCAGACGCCGACGCCTTCGCCAAGCTGCACCGTGCGGCCTGTGCGCGCGGCCAATGCATCGCGATAAGGCTCCCAGATCGCGCGCATGCGTTTGGGTGCAGCGGACATCGAAATCACGCCCCAGCCCTTTTCGCCCGCCAGCCTATGCGTGTCGGGCGCGTTCGACATCAGCCACACCGGCGGATGCGGATTGCTGTAGGGGCGCGGATGAACATACATGGCTGAGTATTCGCCATCCGGCCCGTGATAGCGCGGATCAAGAGGTTCAAAAAAGCGGTTGGTCTCTTTCCAGCCCGGCACCGGGAACTCGTAGAACTCGCCTTTGTGGGTGAAGGCCTCATTGGTCCAGGCTTTCAGGATCACATCGAGGCTTTCCTGATAAAGCCGCATGACTCGCGCGTTGTCACGCCGGTCGCCGTGTCGGTTAAACTGGAGTGTCACGCGTTCGTTGATACCCTTCGCAACGCCGAAATCCACGCGCCCCCTGGTCATGTTGTCGAGCATCGCCACGTCTTCGGCCACCCGCAGCGGATGCCAGTCGGGCAGCACGATGGGGGCGGTGCCCACGCGCAGCTTTTGGCAATGAGCCGCCACATGGGTCGCCATCTGGATCGGATTGGGCGGCGCGTTCATATAGCCGTTGTGGGCAAAATGATGCTCAGTAAACCAGGCAGTGGTAAATCCCGCCTCTTCGGCAAGGCGGCACTGCTCAAGGATCATCTCAAGGGTACGGGTCCAGGGAATCGTCTCGCCGGGGCTGAAATTGGCAATCAAATCAAAGCGCATGAACAGATCCTCGGTCAAGAAACGGTGGTTGAATTTTCACCAGTAATTCAACTAAGTTGAATACCTCTGGAAAAATCAACCAAAATCTCTACGCTCTTTATCATGACGCGACATTCATCAGACGTGGATATCAAACGCCTCGGCAGCGAGATCCGCGAGGTGCGCAAGGCGCGCGGGATGACCTTGAAGGGCTTGTCGGCCCATCTGTCCTGCTCGGCTGCCTATCTCAGCCGTATCGAGCGGGGCGATGCCCGTGTCTCGCAAAAGCTGCTGGGCGAGATCAGCACGGCGCTTGCGGTAGAGGCAGAGTGGTTCTTTCCCGCGCAGGCTGGTGATGGCCCGCTGGAGCGCCGCCATGTGGTGCGTGCAGCCCATCGCCGGGCGCTGTCGGACATGTACACAAGATCGCGCGATGAGCTGGGATTTGAGGATCAGCTTTTGTCCAGCACCCTGTCGGGGCAGTGCTACCTGATCCTGTCGCGTTTTTCGCCCGGAACCGGCAATCCCCCCGAGCCGATGGAAGGCTATGTTTTCGATGGCGAACAACATGCCATCGTGATCAGCGGCACGGTGGAGTTGCAGCTGGGCGATGAGCAGATCATCCTGCAGGCGGGTGACAGTTTTTCCTACCCGTCGACCATCGCGCACCGGTTTCGCAACCATGGGCAAGAGGAAGCCACGATGGTCTGGGCCATGTCGCCGGTTCGGATCACCTGGTAGGGCAAGGCAAAATGGGTCGTTTTCGGATAAGAACAGCGCGGCGGCGGTAGATTAGGCTTGTGCAGCAAACAGGGGGACGGGCTGTGAAAGACATGGAGACACGCATCGAGCGGCTGAGCTTCGAAACAGACGAAGGGGCTGGCGCGCGGGCGCGGCTGGGCCTCATGGTTCTGGAATCCGATCAGACCATGGAGGATGAATTTCGTTATCTTGCGGATATCCCCGGTGTTGCCACTTATCATGCCCGGCTTGCCTGCGATGTAACCGTGACGCCCGAAACCCTTGGCAAGATGGAGATGGAACTGCCCAAGGCGGCGCAGCTTTTGCCCCGGTATATGCGGTTCAAGGCGCTTGGCTACGGGTGCACCTCCGCGTCGACGATCATCGGTGAGAACCGCGTGGCCGAGATCATTGGCGAGAGCCACCCCGGCGTGCCCTCCACCAACCCGCTGACAGCCGCCAAGACCGCCTTGCAGGCGCTGGGAGTTGCGCGGCTGGGACTGCTGACGCCCTACCGCCCTGACGTGACCGAGGCGATGCAGGCGAAATTTGACGCCGCCGGGATCGCCGTGGCTTATGTTGGCTCGTTTTATGAAGAAAGCGACGAGGTGGTCGGCCGCATAGACGAAGCCTCGATCCTGCAGGCAACGCTTGCTGTCGGGGCGCAGGAGGATGTGGACGGGGTATTCATCTCCTGCACCAGCCTGCGGGCAGCACATATCATCGAAGAGGCCGAAACGCAGCTTGGCAAGCCGGTGACAGCCAGCAATCACGCAATGGCCTGGCATATGCTGCGGCTGGCGGGCATTGATGACCTGATGCCCGGTAAGGGGCGGCTCTATTCTGCGCAACTGCCGTGAGCGGACCGCCTGCGCACAGGGCCGCTGACAGGGATGCGATCATTCGCGATCTGTCTCAGATGGTACGCCTGCCCAGCGTCAACGGTTTTGGCACTTGGGACGCGAATGCACCGCCCGAAGCGGCCATGGCCGACTATCTGAAACACCGGTTTGCCGATCTCGGGCTTGAAACCGGCGAAATGGACGTGGCGCGCGGGCGCCGCAATGTCTGGGGCGTTCTGAAGGAGACGGGCCAAGGGCCAACGGTGCTGCTGGCCGGACATATGGATACGGTCGGTGTCGATGGCTATGACGCGCCGTTTGAGCCGGTGATCAGGGATGGCAAGCTGCACGGGCGCGGCGCTTGCGACATGAAGGCGGGCTTTGCCGCCTATCTTGAGGCGGTACGTCTGCTGCAGGGCGATGGCACGGCTTTGGCGGGCGATGTGATCATCGCGGGCGTCGTTGATGAAGAACATGCGATGATCGGGTCCCGCCATTTCGGCGATCACGGCCCGCATGTGGATTGCGCGATAGTCGCGGAGCCCAGCAACCTCGCGATCAGCCTTGCTCACAAGGGGCAGATCTGCGTCACCATCAAGACCCACGGGGTTGCCGCGCACTCAAGCATGCCTGCGCGCGGCGTCAATGCCATCTCGCATATGGCGCGTGTGATCGCGGGCCTGAACGATCTGCATGAAGATTTGCAAACCCGCGCGCCTGATCCGCACTGCGGCCTGCCTTCGCTGAATGTGGGCACCATCCGGGGCGGCGCGAATGTCAGCTCTGTGCCCGATTACTGCGAGATTGAGGTGGATCGCCGCACGGTCCCCGGTGAGACTTTGGCAGATGTTCTGGACGAATACCGCGCGGTTCTTGATGGGATCGCCGCCGCACACCCGGACTTTCACTATGAGCTGTGCCCGCCGGATCTGAACATTGATCCGTTCCATACCGAAAGCCGCGCGCCCATCGCCCGTTCCATTCGCACGGCCATCGCCGAGGTGACGGGCAAGGCGCCGCAGGAGAAGGCCTTCCCCGGCTCGACAGATGCGCCAAATTTCGGCTGCCCGGCGGTGATCTGCGGCGCGGGCGCGCTAGAGCAGTGTCATTCGCTGAACGAATATGTCGAGATCGACGAGATCACTGCGGCGGCAGAGATCTATGCACGCACCATCAAAGCGCTTTTCGCGCAGGACAGCTGAGGGCTTTATCTTATGGACTGGCGCACGAAACTTCTTGATCCGTCCCCCAGGGCACGCCGCGATTATCAGTCGCTGGCCACGCCGATCTATCGCGGATCCACCGTGGTGTTTGATCGCCAGAGCGCCGTTAACGACGACTGGCAGCAGGCGGAAAACGGGTATTCCTACGGGCTTTATGGCACGCCCACCAGTCTGGAGCTTTCGGCCCGAGTCGCGGAGCTGGAAGGCGCGCGGCACACGTTCCTGGTACCCGGCGGTCAGGCGGCCATCGCGCTGGTCTATCTGGCGTATTGCACCACGGGCAGCCATGCTCTCGTGCCGATCTCGGCCTATGGTCCGAACAAGGAGCTGGCGCAAGGTCTGCTGCGCGGCATGGGGGTAGAGGTTGAAGCCTATGATCCGCTGATTGGCGCGGGCGTCGCTGATCTGATCCGGGACAACACCACGCTGATCTGGTGCGAAAGCCCCGGCTCGGTCACCATGGAAATTCAGGATGTACCTGCCATTGTCGCAGCGGCGCATGCGCGCGGCGTCGCGGTGGCGCTGGACAATACCTATGCGGCGGGCGTGCTCTTTGATGCTTTCGCGCATGGGGTGGATGTCAGCATGCAGGCGATCACCAAATATATCGGCGGGCACAGCGATCTGCTGCTGGGCTCGGTGTCGGTGCGTGATGAGACCGCCTATGCAATGATGGGGCCGATCTATCGCCAACTGGGGCTGGCGGTCTCACCCGATGATTGCAGCCTGGCGCTGCGCGGCCTGCAAACCATGGTGGTGCGGCTGGATCATATGGAGGCCTCGGCGCTGGCAGTGGCCAGATGGCTGGCGGATAACCCCCATGTCAGGCAAGTGCTGCACCCTGCCCTGCCCTCCTGCCCCGGCCATGACATCTGGGCGCGCGATTTCACTGGCTCTGCCAGCGTTTTCTCGTTTCTCTTCGATGAGACATGGAGCGAAGCGCAGGCCGAGGCCTTCGTTGATGGATTGAAACTGTTTCGTATCGGGCTGAGCTGGGGCGGTGTGAACAGCCTTGCGGTGCGTTATCCTGATATAGACCGGGGCGGCGTGGACTATGGCGGACGGCTGGTACGCCTCAATGTCGGGCTGGAGCAACCTGCCGATCTGATCGCAGATCTCGATCAGGCGATGACGCGCGCGTTATCTTCCTGAAGCTTGTTCCCGAAAACCTGAATCGCTGCTCTTGGACCGCGCGTTCGGGCGGCGAAGCCGACCAGCCCCCGACCGCCCCCCCGGGCGGGGGCTTTCAGCC
>JBCCUH010000057.1:0-9739 GCA_039197405.1 Pseudomonadota bacterium | reverse complement strand
GAGCCGGGTCGCGCGCGCTTCGATAACCTCCAGCGCCGCCTCTTCCTGCGGACCAACGACACACGGCACCCGGCGTTTGATGATCCCGGCTTTCTCGCCCGCAATCTCGGGCAGCGTATCGCCAAGAAACTGCTGATGGTCGATGGAGACCGGCGTGATCACACTCAGCGCCGGAGCATCCATGACGTTGGTGGCATCCACGCGGCCGCCCAATCCCACCTCCAGCAGCGTGTAATCTGCCTGGGTGCGCGCAAAGGCAAGCAGCGCCGCGCAGGTTGTAATCTCGAAATAGGTGATGCTTTCGCCATCATTGGCCACATAGCATTCGTCCAGAATGTCGGTCAGCGCATCTTCGGAAATCAGCGCACCGGCAAGCCTGATCCGTTCGTGAAACCGTGCCAGATGCGGCGAAGTATAGGCGTGCACACGTTTGCCCGCGCCTTCCAATCCGGCGCGGATCATCGCCTGCGTGCTGCCTTTGCCGTTGGTGCCCGCGATGTGGATGACCGGTGGCAGGCTGCGTTCAGGGTTGCCGAGCCGGGCCAGAAGCCGCTCCATCCGATCAAGGGTGAGGTCGATGATTTTCGGGTGCAACGCCATCATCCGATCAAGGATGGCGTCAGAACCTGCCGTGCTCATTTCGTTTCAGGCTCCGAAGGCGCCGGCAGTTCAGGGTTTTCGGGGGGTTTTGGAAGATCGCCCATCACCGCCGGTGTCTGACCCGTCAGCATGCGGATGATCGTGACCAGTTCGTCCTTCAGATCCGTGCGTTTGGTCACGCGATCCAGCATCCCATGCTCAAGCAGGTATTCAGCCCGCTGAAAGCCCTCTGGCAGTTTCTCACCAATGGTCTGCTGAATAACGCGCGGCCCGGCAAAACAGATCAGCGCATTCGGCTCGGCCATCTGCACGTCGCCCAGCATCGCATATGAGGCAGTCACGCCGCCCGTGGTCGGATGCGTCAGCACCACGATGTAGGGCAGGTCCGCTTCCTTCAGCATTTGTACGGCCACGGTGGTGCGCGGCATCTGCATCAGGCTGAGAATACCCTCCTGCATGCGCGCGCCGCCCGCAGCAGAAAACAGGACCAACGGCCTGCCCGTCGCCACGGCACGCTCTGCCGCAGCGATGATCGCGTTGCCCACATACATCCCCATGGACCCTGCCATGAAGGAAAAGTCCTGCGCTGCTGCGATGATGGGTGTGCGGCCAATCTCGCCTTCTGCAACCAGCATCGCCTCTTTCTCGCCCGTCGCCTTCTGCGCGGCTTTCATGCGGTCGGGGTATTTCTTCTGATCGCGAAAATTCAGAGGATCATGTGTCGGGGCGGGCACGTCAATCTCGGTGAAAATGCCGCCATCAAACAGCGCGTCAAAGCGTGCGCGCGGGGTGATATGCATGTGATGACCGCAAGAAGTGCAGACGTTTAGATTGCCGTGCAGTTCCCGGTGAAACAGCATCGTGCCGCATTCATCGCATTTGGACCACAGGTTGTCCGGCGTCTCGCGGCGCGAAAAGATCGAATTGATGCGCGGACGCACATAGTTGCTGATCCAGTTCATCGGGTTGCCCCCTGAGGTTTGGTCTTTCCAGCCAGATAATCCTGTCTGGTGCGAATTGCAATCAACGGCGCAGCGAGATGCGCACCGCCAACCAGCTGCAGATCATCAAGGCCAGGTCAACCGGCAGATAGGCCCTGACCACCGCCACATCAGCGCTGGAGAACCCATGTTGAAACAGCGCAAGACCCGACAATGGCCCTTGCGGCGCCACCAGCAGGAGCGCGATGGTATTGGTGACAAAATGCAAGGCCATGGCTGGCCCCAGCGTACCGGCCCGCGCGGTCAGATCCGCCGCAAGCAGACCAAAAAGCGTGGCCCAGGCGACGATCAGCCAGGCATTTTCAGCGAAAACGGCTGGCTGGTAATGCAGCACACCAAAAAGCACCGATGGGATCAACATCCAGATGACCGGGTGCCGGAACCGCGCAGCAAGCTGCTGCTGCAAGTAACCGCGAAACATCAGCTCCTCTGCGCCGATTTGGATGGCGATCCCGATCAGGGCCGGGATCAAAAAGCTGAGCCAGCGTCCCAAGGCAAGCCCCGCCACCGGTGTGCCCGGCGTCATCATCACCAGCGCCAGTCCCAGGGCATTCAATCCGATCAGCCAGCGCGCGGCCCGGATCGCCTGCGACGCCAGCAGATCCATTGGACCCGTCAAACTGGCCAGACCACGATTGTGCAGCAAGACACTCACGAACACGACGGACAGCCAGACAGGGGCGAAACTATAGAGCATGACCAGCGCGCTTTGCGGCAGGAGGAGTTCATCAAAGTCATAGTAAAGCGCCCGATAGGCGTCATCGCTCAGTAGCTGGAACAGGGTTGTCCAGATCAGCGAGACCAGAAACCACTGGGCAGTGATGACCAGGGAAACTCCCGCCAAGAGGCGCCACAATTGCGCCCGGCTTCGTGCATGGGCCACCAAAAGCTCATGCGCGTCATAGTCTGGTTTGAGAATGTCTCTCAGCACCTTGATCATCACCCTTGCACGCCCACAGCCATGGATCGCCCGGCCGGACATCGCTGTTTTCGTGGAATTTGCAAGGTCGGCATAAGCTTGTAGACTAACGCCAGATACGAAAGGAACACCATGGCTATCGTTGCGCTGCTGCTTGGGCTCGGACTGCTTGGACCGTTGCTATTGGGTGGTTTCGGCGGCGGCAGCGAAAACGAAGACACCACGCCCGACACCTCCGGCGAAATGGATACAGCCGAAGAGATGGACAGCTCTCAGGATGTAGTTCCTCTGGACCGGTTCATCTCCGGCGCGGATACACCCGACGGGTTCAACATCGAACTTGCGCTTTTTGACGAATGGACACCCGAGCAAGAGGCCGCGATCATCGAGGCGACCGAGTACCTCAGCGATATTATTCTGGCCGATGCGCCCGATACCATCGACCCTTCAACCGGCGCACCGATTGACGATCTGCTGCTGACGGTGCGCGCGGAAAGCTTTTCGACCGGGCCGCTCGGCGGCATCATTGGCGATGCCCAGGTTCTGGACACCCGCACCGAAGATGGTTTGCCAACCATTGCCAACCTGCGTGTCAGCCCTGATCTGGATATCGCCACGTTCCGCGCCACGGTGCTGCACGAAATGTTCCATGCTCTCGGTATTGGCGATGATGTGTTCTTCAACAATTTCGTTGTCAACGATGCCACGGGCCAGCCGCGATTTACCGGCACCAATGCGATTGCCGCCTACCAACAGGAATTTGCTGCAGAGTTTGCCGCCGATCCCAATGCCGCCCTTGGCCTGCCGCTGGACAGTCAGGGCGCACATTGGGACGAACGCATCTTTGGCGATGTCCTGCTAACCCCCGAAGACACAAGCGGCACCGCCAATGTCGCGGCTATCACGCTCGCGGCACTGGAAGACATTGGCTATGACACGGTCTGGGACAACGTAAACTCGCAAACCGATCGCACCGGACCGCTGGTTCTGCCGACATTTATGCGGGTGGCATAAGGCGCCGGTTCACGCATGCGCCGGTCGCGAGGCGGCCAGTTTCAGTACCTGCCAGTAGCTGCGCCCGATCTGCATACGCGCCGCATGGCCTCGCGCAATCATCAGCGCATGCAAAACCGGCAAACGGTAACAGGGCACATGCATCACCAGATGATGCTCCAGATGGTAGTTCACGTAATAGGGGGCGAGCAGAAGACGCATCAAAGGCCCTGCATAAGTGGTGCGCACATTGCGCAACGGGTCTTCGCCTTTCTCGACCGCGCCATGCTCTGCGATATTGCGGACCCGCAGAACCAGCTGAAACCACGTCAAAAGCGGCAGCGCCCAGAAGGCAAACCACCACCACCACGCCCCGAAGGTCCACATCAGCGCGAAGATCACGGCATTTGCAACAAACGCCCGGCCCAGAACCGGTCCGGCAAAGGCCTGCGCCAGATCCTGCGCACTGGGCTGGCCTTCCACTTCACCGGCCATCTTGAAGGAGAACATGATCTGCTGACTGCGCTGTTTGATCCCCGTCTGCCCGGTGATGTCGCGCCAGAGCTTGCGCATCATGGACGCTTTGGTGGTCGGAAACGGGGCTGACAGACGCAGATCGGGATCCTTGTCCGTCTGGGTGAAACGATGATGTTTCAGATGGTAACTGCGGTATTCGAACAGATCAGCAAGGATTGGCCTCCCCGCCAGCCATTCACCGGCAAATTCATTGAGCGCCCTGTTTTTGAACAGCGCCGCATGCGCTGCCTCATGCATCAGGATCGCAAGACCCAGCTGGCGTGATCCGATGATCACTACCGCAGCCAGGAAAGTCAGCACATTCGGCATCCACGCGAACACAGCCAGTGCCAGGGCGATGATCCCCCAGCAATGCAGCACCAGCCTCACGCCCCAAAGGTCCGAGCTCGCGGCAAGCGTCCGGATTTCATCAGAGGTAAAAAAGCACTTGCCCGGTGTCATGATCAAATCTTCCCGCAAAAGCGGCAGGTCTGTCAAATCTTACGCAGGGTCTTTAGCTCCGGGGAGCCGGAAACCTTAATGGTTTCCGATCCGATTTCCATTAAGGAAATCGGCACGCCGCCCGTCTTGAATCGCGCGCTTGAACGCAGGTTGCGCCTTGCGGGCCTGCACCACCTCATTTATCCAAGCGCCCAAGCCAGATGTAAGGATGCCCAGCGATGACCAAATTCGACAAAAGCAAACTGCCCAGCCGCCATGTGACCGAAGGCCCGGCGCGCGCGCCGCATCGGTCGTATTATTACGCCATGGGCATGTCGGAAGAGGAAATTCACCAACCTCTCGTTGGCGTCGCTACCTGCTGGAACGAAGCCGCGCCCTGTAACATCGCGCTTAACCGTCAGGCGCAGGCCGCCAAGATGGGCGTCAAAGCCGCCTCGGGCACGCCGCGCGAGTTCACAACGATCACCGTTACCGATGGTATCGCCATGGGTCATGAGGGCATGCGGTCGTCCCTCGCCTCTCGTGAAGCCATCGCCGACACGGTCGAGCTGACGATGCGCGGTCACTGCTATGACGCTCTGGTGGGTCTTGCGGGCTGCGACAAATCCTTGCCGGGCATGATGATGGCGATGATCCGCCTCAATGTACCGTCCGTCTTTCTCTACGGTGGCTCCATACTGCCGGGCAAAGCACCCGCTGGCGCACAGGTTCCGGAAAGTTTCGCCACCCGCGATCTGACCGTGCAGGACATGTTCGAAGCGGTCGGCCATCAGCAGTCCGGCACCATGACCGAAGCCGAGCTCGCCATCCTCGAACGCGTCGCCTGCCCCTCCGCCGGCGCCTGCGGCGGTCAGTTCACAGCGAACACCATGGCCTGCGTCTCCGAGGCCATCGGCCTCGCGCTCCCCGCCTCCTCCGGCGCGCCCGCGCCTTATGAGAGCCGCGATGAATATGCGAAAGCCTCTGGCGAGGCGGTCATGAACCTGATCGCCAAGAACATCCGTGCCCGTGATGTGTGCACCCGGGAAGCCTTTGAAAACGCGGCACGCGTCGTGGCGTGCACAGGCGGCTCAACCAACGCAGGTCTGCACCTGCCTGCCATGGCGCATGAGGCGGGCATCGATTTCTACCTCGAAGACGTCTGCGAGATCTTCCGCGACACGCCTTACTTCGTCGATCTCAAGCCAGGCGGTCAGTATGTGGCCAAGGACCTTTATGAAGCGGGCGGTGTTCCGGTTGTTCTGAACGAGCTGCGCCGCGCGGGTCTGCTGCACGAGGATTGCCTCACCGCAACGGGCTATTCGATGGGTGAAGAGCTGGACAAGTTCAACCTCAAGGCCGATGGCCGTGTGGTTTACCCGGTGGAAACACCGATCACCAAAACCGGCGGCGTTGTCGGCCTGAAAGGCAACCTCGCCCCGGAAGGCGCAATTGTGAAAGTGGCCGGAATGGAAGCGCAGCACCAGCGCTTCGTCGGTCCCGCGCGCGTCTTTGAGTGTGAGCAGGATGCCTTCGAAGCGGTTCAGAACCGCGCCTATGAAGAAGGCGATGTGTTCGTGATCCGCAATGAAGGCCCGTCTGGCGGCCCCGGCATGCGCGAAATGCTCGCGACAACTGCCGCGCTGTCCGGTCAAGGTATGGGCAAGAAGGTGGCGCTGATCACAGATGGTCGTTTTTCTGGCGCAACACGCGGTTTCTGCGTGGGTCACGTCGGCCCGGAAGCCGCGCATGGTGGCCCGATTGCCCTGCTGAAAGACGGCGATACCATCACGCTTGATGCGATCAAGGGCGAGCTGAGCGTTGATCTGACTGATGAAGAGCTGGCGGAGCGCAAAGCCAACTGGTCCGGTCCGCGCGAGACGATCTACGCCTCTGGCGCGCTGTGGAAATATGCGCAGCAGGTGGGCGAGATCTACAAAGGGGCCGTGACCCATCCGGGCGGCAAGGCTGAAAAGCATGAATACTGGGATCTCTAGGTCCCGTCTGTCCCTGCCGGTCGTCGCAGCCCTGTCGTGCCTGGCACTGACAGGATGCGTGGCCGGAGGGTTTTCCTTTGCTTCAGGCGAAGGTGAGATCACCGGCGTGCAGATCGGCCCGGTGGTTGCAAAATCAAAAGAAACAAAACTGGCACAAGGGGCCGTGACGGTCAAAGCGCCGAAGAATTACTGCATCGATGATGCGTCCGTGACCAACGGGCTGACGGGTAGCTCAGTACGGATTGCCAAATGCACCGCGCTGGATGGCAAGGGCGGCGCGGCAGCAACCTCGGCGGTGATGACGGTTCGCGTCTCGCCCCGCCGTACCGCAGAGGCCCCGGTTCCGACGACCGACGATCTGGCTGCTGCAGTTGCCCCGGCAGAGATACTGGCCAGCCAGCAAAAAGGATCACTGGCGCTGGTGCACGTTGCGTCCGGCGGCGACGATGCATTCAAACCAGCTGACCCCAGACACTGGCGCGGCGCAACGGCGCTCGATACCCGGCTTGTGCTGCTGTCGCTTTATGCGCCAAAGGGCGCCCCGATGGCGGGCGGCAAAGGGGCCGATCTGCTCACTTCGCTGGCGCGGGGCATCTCGGTGACGCGCGGCGGTTTTCTGGGGCTGACAGCGCAGCCGGACGACGCGAGCAAAGCCGCTGACGATGAAGCCGGGGCGGCCACCCCACCGCTAGACGAGGCGTTGCCCGAGAATGACGTCGGGAAAAAAGGTCTCGCAAAGGCGCTTGGACGTTTGTTCAATCGATCTTAATCTGCTTAAAGTAACTGCTAGAGCAGACGACCAAAAGGTAACTCAATACCATGGCACCCCGACGGCCTTCTGTGATGGGCAGGTTATTTTACAACCGTTCGCTGCGGCGCTGGGCGCGCATAGCTGATGCGGCACGCGATGCACCCTTGCCGTTGCTGCGCAGGCAACGGGCACGGGCGCGCCGGTTGCTGGCACATCTGAACCGCTTTGTTCATGTGGCCGACAACCGCCTCGCACTGCCCCTGATCGGCAGTCAGGCTATTCGCCGGTCGCATGATTCCGATTGGGCCTGGCGACCGGAGGCCTGGTGCGGCCCCCTGCCCCAGCAAGGCATGGCTTCGGTGCCGTCGAAATCCATGCTGGGACGCGAATTGACCCTGCATCATGATTGCATTTTGTCCGAATTGTCGCTGCGCCAGCTGCGCAACACGCGTGAGGCGGATCTGGCACCTTACGGTCTTCGCATGGACGTGTTTCGCTTTGATGGCTCATTTCTGTCGCTGGTAATCGACTTCCCGGACAGCGGGGTTCAGGGCCTGCGCCGCAAGCACCTGATCCGGCTGGAGCCGATCGTCGAAGTGGAAAAACCACTGGAGATCTTTGCGCGCCTGAACGTCAAACACGGGCCGAATACCGAGCAGATCGTGCGCGAGTTACCGCTTGGCGAAGAGAACCCCGTTGTTGAATTCGATCTGGCCTATACGAAAATGAACGAAAAACGCGTAGATGCGATCTGGCTTGATCTGATTTTCGAAGGCCCGGAAATGAACCAGGTGACACTGCGCGATCTGACCATCAGCCGCAGACCGCGGGCAGAAATATGACCATGATCCGCAGCGCAGCCGCCATTTGCAACGAGGTGCACAGCCATGTCGCAGTATGAAATCAGCAAGATCCGCCTGTTCGAAGGGGTCTGGGAAGGCGTCGTCACCGCAACCGAAAACGGCGCGGCCCAGCCTGATCTGGGTGTGACCCATCTGGAAAAACCGCTGGGCGATATCTTTGTCGAACCGATGGAGGCCTCCGGTCAATGGTCGGTGCGCATCCCGATCCCGGTCGAGATGATCGGCGATGGCGCGCATACCTTCCTGATCTTCGATATGAAAACTGGTGAAGCGCTCGATAGTTTCTCGATCATTGCAGGCGACGCGGTAACCGATGATTTCCGCGCCGAGGTGTCGCTTTTGCGGGCTGAGCTGGACATGCTCAAACGCGCCTTCCGCCGCCATTGCGTGGAAACCGGCACCAGCGGCGGGTGACGTAAGCTGCCAGTTACGTCATGAGGTGACGCTGCGTTTGGGGTGACAGCGCCTGCGCTCTTGAGGGATTGTTCGGCAAACCTGAGGAGGATCCCCATGACAGCCTACCCGCATTTGCTTGCCCCGCTCGATCTTGGCTTCACCACATTGAAGAACCGTGTTCTCATGGGGTCAATGCACACCGGTCTGGAAGAAACCAGAGACTGGGACCGCGTTGCCGAATTCTACGCCGCCCGCGCGCGCGGCGAAGTGGGCCTGATGGTCACGGGCGGGATGTCCCCCTCCAAAGAAGGCGGTGTCTTTCCGGGGGCGGCGGGTCTTTTCAATGATCAGGACATTGCCAACCACAAGATCGTCACCGACCGGGTGCATGACGCAGGCGGCAAGATTGCCATGCAGATCCTGCACGCGGGCCGCTATGCTTATGGGCCCGAATGCGTCTCTGCCAGTCCGATTAAATCGCCCATCTCGCCTTTCCCGCCGAAGGAACTGGACGAGGACGGCATCGAAAAGCAGATTAACGATTTCGCAGTCGCCGCATCGCGCGCGCAGCAGGCAGGCTATGACGGCGTCGAGGTGATGGGCTCTGAGGGGTATTTCATCAACCAGTTTCTTGTCACCCATGTGAACAAACGCACCGACCGCTGGGGCGGCTCTTACGAGAACCGAATGCGCCTGCCCATCGATATCGTCAAACGCGTGCGCGCGGCGGTGGGGCCGAACTTCATCATCATCTACCGTTTGTCGATGATTGATCTGGTGCCCAACGGCTCGACCTTCGATGAGGTCCTGCAACTGGCCAGAGAGATCGAAAAAGCGGGCGCCACGATCATCAACACAGGTATCGGCTGGCACGAGGCGCGCATTCCGACGATTGCGACCTCCGTTCCGCGCCGCGCCTTTACATGGGTCACCAAAAAGCTGATGGGCCATGTGAGCATCCCGGTGATCACCTCCAACCGTATCAACACGCCCGAAGTGGGCGATCAGGTTCTGGCCGATGGCTGCGCCGATATGGTGTCGATGGCGCGGCCTTTCCTTGCTGATCCGGATTTCGTCAGGAAAGCGATGGACGGCAAGGCCAGCCAGATTGCGCCCTGCATTGCCTGCAATCAGGCCTGTCTCGATCACACCTTCAGCGGCAAGATGACCTCCTGCCTTGTGAACCCGCGCGCCTGCTTTGAAACAGAGCTGAAGATCGAACCGGCGGCAAAGGTGAAAACCATTGCCATCGTCGGTGCAGG
>JBCCUH010000056.1:0-9777 GCA_039197405.1 Pseudomonadota bacterium | reverse complement strand
TTGTCGGTCTTGTTGCGCATTCAACAGATGGCCGGATTGGTGAAACACTCCACGGCGCCGGTTGCAAATTTTGCCTTTCTGAACAAGGCTGCCCGATATGCCATCTGACACAGAACTACCTTTCTCAAAGCTGCCAACCCCGGCGCGCAAACACGTTTACGTTTTTCAAGGGCACCAGTTTCTAGACCGTTTCGCCATGGGCGTGATGGTTGCTGTCACGGCGCTTGCCCTTCAAGGGCGCGGTTTGGGTGTTGGGGAAATTGGATCGCTCTTTGCGATCTACGCGGCTGTGACCTTGACCGCCGAACTGCCCTTCGGCGGGCTGGCAGACGGGGTTGGACGCAAGCCGGTCTTTTTGATCGCGACAGTGGCAAGTTTGATGGCCTCCATTGTCTTTCTCTTGTCCGATACCTTCTGGCCGCTCGCCGCGTCGTTCGGACTGGTCGGCCTCGGTCGTGCATTGCGGTCAGGAACGCTGGACGCCTGGTACGTTGAAGAATTGCGCGCGCATGCGCCCGGTGTGGAGCTTCAGCCGCTTTTGGCGCGTGCTCAAACGGCAAACTTTGCCGGGCTTGGATTTGGGGCGATTGTTGGCGGTTTCCTGCCCGGCCTATTTGCAGATAACACCCCTTCGAACCCAATTATCGGCCAGACGGTCTTCGACCTGTCCTATGCTGCCGGACTTGCACTTGCAGTCGTTGTCTTCACCTACACTGTACTTTTGATAAGGGAACCGACCCGCGATCTCGATGGGGGTATAATACTTCGCGAAATACGCTCTGTTCCTGGGACCATTCGCGACGGAGCGCAGCTTGCTGTCTCGAACCGAGCACTCCTTCTACTGCTTGCGATACTGGCGCTCATGCTCTTCGCCACCAACCCCGTCGAAGTGCTTTGGCCCACAGTTGTGCAGACGATGCTCGACCCCGAACGCGCTGCCGCCGTGGTGGGCATTTTGACCGCCGGGTATTTCTTTGCGATTGCAGTTGGTGCAAGCCTTGCAGGGCGGGTAAGCCGCCTCTTTCGACGCCGTCATGCGCTGACGCTCGCTGCGGTGCTTGGCGCGCTTATCCTCTGCCAGATCACATTGGCTCTGCAAGGCGCGCTCATTGGGTTCATCGCAGCTTTCCTGCTCTTTTCTGTCGTATTGGGACTATCGGAATCGCCCGCGGCAGCCATCTTGCATGACCATGTGCCCGACAATCGCCGCTCAACCATCCTGTCGGTGCAATCGCTTCTCAAGCAGTTGGGTGCGATGTTGGGCTTGCTGACCTTGGGCTGGATCGGCGAAACGCAAGGCGTGAGCGCCGCGTGGATTGCTGGAGCGTTCAGCCTTGGAGTAGCCTCGGTTTTCGCAATCCTGTTGACTAAACGCCCAAAGGGTTAGCATCAGCCCGTTGGGTGTGACGGCGCTCAGGTAAATGTTGGATATCGATCCAGCAGACGAGGGACAAGCGGACGTTCTCAGCATGTCAGCAAACGGCAGCAAAGTCCCGCGTCTTGCTTGTCCAACCTGACCCCAGCGAAAGTACGGTCTTGGTGGCCCCATCTCTTTTGGTGATCTGCGATCGATGTGATGAAGCGCTATCGCGAGCTGCTTCGGTAATCCTTCGGTGAGCAGCCAGTGAGCCGTTTGAAATCACGGCTGAAGTGGAAAGGATCGCGATAGCCACATCTCAGAGCTATCGAAGCGATCCTCTCAGTCGTTCCAGTCAGGAAATGCCGGGCAAGCAGCATCCGCTCATGTCTGAGCCAGGAGATCGGGGAGGTTCCCGTGGCATCTTTGAAACGGCGGAAAAGCTGCGACGGGCTAAGCGCGACAAGGCTTGCCATATCTTCGACCTCCCAGGTCAGATCAATCTCGCGCCGAACCTGGCGCATGAGTTGCAGGATCGGGTCGTTGCGGGACATATCCCGGTCGCCTTGCCGCCGCGCGAACACTTCGGTGAGGATCGCGGCCACCTGCGCATTAAGTATCGCATCTGCCGCTTCCGGGTGATCTGCCAATGTGGCGACAACGGCCTCGAACCGCATTCGCAAAGTGCCGATGTCTTCCGTAACCGGGAGATCAAGCAGCGCCATTCGTTCATGAAGTTGGCCGAGCCCCGGCCCTGACATGGCAAACCAGAGGTAAACCCAGGGCGCGCCGGATTGTGCGCCATGCCCGTATCTCAGCGCGGTATCAAGCCAGACCACACTATTCGGTCCTGCCCTGACAATATGATCCCCGGCCTCAATCCGACCCTCACCGGACAGGGTGAAAATGAAGGTGTGTTCGTGAAAGCGCCGGCGCACCATGCCATCCTTGTGGGACACGGCCGTGCGGCCACCCACCGGAACGGTATAGGGCCAGGGCGAGGCTTGCGGATCAGTGTCATGAAAGAACACCTGGGATGTGTCGAAATGGGCCATGGTGCGATTTATGTCCATGCAATTGCGGCTGCACTGCATGTATTGCGCAGGAATTCGCAGGTAATATCAAGCAACAATCGCCGGGATGCGCAATCTGCACGCCGATCCCGGCCAGGGAGGAGTGCGATGACCTTGGAAAACCCGACCCTTCGCCGCGTCGTCAACGATCCCACGCTCAGCGCAGCGCAGAAGGCGCGCCAGCTGTCGATCGAGGCCGAGAACTCCCTGCGTTATCCCGCACTTGATGCCGAAACCAGGCAAGCACTGGACGATCGGGTGATTTGTGACATGTATGAAGGCCACGCCCCTTACAAACCACGTTATGTGCTGCCCGACTATAACGTGGTGCTGACCAGGGGCAGCGACTGGCTGGAATTGCCGGTGCCCCGGACGTTGGACGAGGCCATACACACGCTGATGGTGGCCTATCACCATGTGCCGTCGGTTACCGGCATGCCGGTCTATATCGGGCAACTCGATGACCTGCTGTTGCCGTTCTGCGCGTCGGTTTCGGACGCCGAGCTGTATCAGCAAATCAAGCTTTTCTGGCGCTATCTGGACCGGGTTTTGCCCGATGCCTTCATGCACGCCAATATCGGGCCCAGTGACAACCGCGTCGCGCGAGTGATCCTGCAGGTCGATGCGGAACTGAAGCAGATCGCGCCCAACCTGACCTTCCGCTACGATCCGAAGGTCAGCAGCGACGAGGTATTGGCGCTCGCCGCGGCCAATATCGCCGAGTGTTCCAAACCCCATATTGCCAACCACCCGCTGTTCGAGCCGGTCTTCGGCGCGCGCGGCTATGGCATTGTCAGTTGCTATAACGCGCTGCCGGTCTGCGGCGGCGCCTCGACGCTGACCCGGCTCAATCTGGCCATGGTTGCAGAACGCTCCAGCAGTATCGACGATTTTCTGCAAAACACACTGCCGCATTTTGTCGAACTGAATTGTCGCCTCGCCGAGGCACGGGTGGATTACCTCTTCAACCACTCAGGGTTCATGGACAGCTTTCTGGTGGCCGAAGGCTGGCTGGATGAGAGCCGTTTCGCCGCCATGTTCGGTATCTTTGCCATGGCCGAGGCCGTAAATACGCTTCAGGACAAGGCGGGCCATCCAGGCCGCTACGGGCATGACGCTGGGGCTAATGCCCTGGGGCACCGGATTTCGGCGCGACTTGCCGAGCTGGTGGCCGCACGACCGATCGCCCATGTCTGGAACGGGCGGGCCATGCTGCATTCGCAGGCAGGACTGTCCACCGACAAGGATCTGACGCCCGGTGTGCGTATTCCCTACGGAACCGAACCCGACCCGATTAGCCATGTGCGTGCCCTGGCACCGCATCACCGGTACTATCCGTCGGGCATCAGCGAGATTCTGACCCTGGACGAAACCGTTAAGGCCAATCCGCAAGCGGTTCTTGATCTCTGCAAGGGTGCCCTTGCCATGGGCTTTCGCGAGTTTACCGCCAATGTGGCCAGCAACGATCTGGTGCGCGTCACGGGCTATATGATCCGCTTGTCGGATATCCAGAAATTCAACGCCGAACTTGGTTCGCGCACCAATACGACCGCGCTTGGCGCCGAGGCCGCCGACGTCACTGCAATCCTTGAGCGCAAACCCCGGGTGATCGCCCATGAAATGCTTGCAGGCGCCCGTCAGTAAGATCCTGACCTGGTCAGCAGTGGACGGACCGGGCAACAGGCTGGTCCTGTTCCTTCAGGGCTGCAATTACAACTGCCTGGCCTGCCACAACCCACACACCATCGGGCAATGCAACCACTGCGGTGACTGTCTGGACGCCTGCCCAGAGGACGCTCTTTCGCTGGAGGATGGCAGGATCCGCTTCGATGCGGATCGCTGCACCAATTGCGACATGTGCCTTGCGGCCTGCCCGATCAACGCCAACCCTATGGTGCAGAGCTTCAGCATAGAGGATATCCTTACGCTTCTGCGCGACAACGCAGGCTTTCTGACGGGCATCACCGTTTCGGGTGGCGAGGCGACGATGCATCTGGCCTTTATCCGCGCGCTTTTCACGGCAATGGGCGAGGACGCTGGCCTTTGCCATCTGACCCGGTTCATCGACAGCAACGGCCACCTTGGCGCAGCAGGTTGGCACTCTGTTCTGGATGTCACCGACGGGGTCATGTTGGACATCAAGGCCTTTGACACCGCGCTGCATCGGAATCTCACCCGGCGCAGCAGTCACCGCAGTATCGCCTCGGCACGCCTTTTGAACGCGGCGGGCAAGCTTCATGAACTGCGTTACCTGATGATCCCCGGCAAGACCGATAGCGGTGCCGAGATCGACGCGCTTATCACATTCGCCAAATCGCTGGAAAACCCGGTGCGCCTTCGGCTGAACGGCTTTCGCACCCACGGTGTGAGGGGCGAGGCGGCGGACTGGCCAATGCTCAAGCGGCAAGTTCTGATCAAGGCCGCCGCCCGCATGGAACGCGCCGGCCTGGGCCCGGTGGCGCTGCCTGCATTCTAGAGCGTCCGACCCAAAACCTGAGGCTCTCGGTCAGGAGGTCGGCGGCGAATGCGGCTGTCACACCGGCGCGGAGGACGCGCGGGGTATCAGCTCGGGCGCGCAATGGGTTCCGCCGGGTCTGGCCTGTGGATCTTTGATGGCCCTGGCCAGTGTCGTGCCTGCAATGCGGCCAATGCTGCGGGCGGGCAATCTCACTGTGGTCAACCCCGGCTCGAACTCTGACGATCCCTTGAAGTCGCCGATCCCTACGATGGAGATGTCTTCAGGCACGCGCAGCCCGGCTTTCGCCGCCGCGTACATCGCCCCGGTGGCAAGGATGTCATTGCCGCAGATCAGGGCCGTGGGCGCCGTGCCACCCTCCAGTAGATCGGCCACTTTCGCCTTGGACGCCGCGATGCTGTAGACGCTGGTAAGCTGCCAGGGCTCGGGCACAGTCACACCAGCCGCATGAAGCATATCGAGAATGGCGCGGCGGCGGGCCTTGGCGCGGTCATTGCCTTCGCTGGGCGCAAAGAGGCAGGCAATCCTACGGTGCCCCAGCGACAGCACATGGTCGCTGATCAGCCGCCCGGCCAGTTCGTTATCGGCACCGACAGAGGGGTGCGGCGACCCTTCGGAATAGTTCCACATTAGCACTGTCGGAACCTCTTGCCGGTCGATCAGCTGAAACACCGCCGCGTCATGATCCAGCCCTGTCAGCGCAATGCCATCGACCCGGTGTTCCAGAAACTTGCGCAAAATCGTGTACTCGCGCTGCTGGTCGTATCCGTGCGAGGCCAGCAGGATCGTAAACCCTTCCTCGGCCACCGCATCAGAGAAGGCCTGCACCACCTCGGCAAAGATCGTGTGATCAATCGTCGGCACCAGCACGCCGATGGTGCCAGAGCGAATGCCATGGATCGTCTGCGCCGCGCGATTGCGGATGTAACCGACCTTCTGCACCGCATTCTCGATCCTGCGCCGAGTCGTCGCCTTCAGCAGATCAGGGTGATTGAAATAGCGCGACACCGTCGCCGCTGACACGCGCGCGGCTTTTGCAACAGCGATGATATCTGCCTTTTTTCTTGATTTGTCAGTCACGTAGGGCGGGTATCCGGGAAATTTATGAAAACATTTGCAAAACTATTTTCATCGCGTAGCGTTACCAGTCAAGCCGCGATGTTGGAAAGGCTGCGATGGAATTTCTGCTTTACATGGGCGACGTGTTCACCCCGATCAACTTTGGGCTTTTGCTCATCGGAACCATTGGCGGGCTGATCCTCGGGGCAACACCGGGCCTGTCGCCAACGATGGCGGTGGCTTTGCTGATCCCCTTCACCTTTCAACTGGAGGCGGCGCAGGGCCTGATCCTACTGGGCGCGGCCTACACATCCACAGTTGCGGGCGGCGCGGTCAGTGCGATCTTGCTGAAAATCCCCGGTGCGCCTGCCAATATCGCCACCACGCTCGACGGTCACACGATGGCGCAAAAGGGTGAGGGCGCAAAGGCGTTGCAGATCAGCTTTCTCGCCTCTGCTGTCGGCGGTGTCTTTGGCGTTCTGCTGCTGATTTTCCTGACGCCCGTTCTGGCACAATGGGCGCTGGCTTTTGGTCCGTCGCACCTCTTCTGGCTGGCGATCCTGGGCGTTACTGTCATCGGCTCGCTCGACAGCAAATCCGTGGTCAAAGGCCTGCTCTCCGGCTGCATTGGCCTCTGGCTCGCGACCATCGGTTTTGACGATATCATGGGTGCACAGCGGTTCATTTTTCATCCCAGCCTTGGCGGCGGCATCAACATTATCGCGGCGCTCATCGGCCTTTTCGCAATCCCGCAGGTGATCACCATGTTCGCCAAGGGCCCCAAGGGCGATGGCGCAGAGGTCATTGCTGTGCAAAAGCACCCTATCGGCGGCGCGATCCGCGAGCTGTTCCGCAATAGCCGTGCGATGGGCATTGGCACGGCGACAGGGTCGATCATCGGTCTGATCCCCGGCGTGGGCGGGCAGATCGCGGGGCTTGTTGCCTATGATCAATCCAAGAAGTTCAGCCCCGAGCGAGAGAAATTCGGCACTGGTCATCCAGAAGGCGTGATTGCTGCCGAAAGCGCGAATAACGCGATGGTCGGCCCGTCCCTTGTGCCGCTGCTGACGCTCTCGATCCCCGGCTCGCCCACGGCGGCCGTGCTGCTGGGCGGTCTGCTGATCCACGGGATTTTCCCGGGCACGGACCTTTTTGACAATCACCCGGATGTGGCCTGGACCTTTATCAACTCGATGCTGATCGGGCAGGTGCTGATGTGCATCTTCGGCCTTTACGTCGCGGGCCTCGCTGCGCGCGTCGCGCAGGTGCCGCAAAGCGTGATGGCCGCTGTCGTGCTGGGCCTTGCGGTCTTTGGCAGCTATTCGGTGCAATCCTCGATGGGCGACGTCTATGTCATGGCGAGCCTTGGGGTGATGATGTATTTTCTTGAGCGTTTCGGCTTTTCCGCCGCGCCACTGGTGCTGGGCCTGATCCTGGGTCCGATTGCTGAGGCAAACTTCATCCAAGGCAGCATGATCGCCAACGCGACAGACGGAATGGCGCCCTATTTCTTCGGCGGCGGCCTCAACATCTTCCTCATCGCGGTCGTGATCGCCTCGATCATCTACTCGGCCTCTTTGGAGCTGCGCTCGCGCCGCTACACCTCCAAAGAGGAGATCCTCGCATGAGCGCGCCCTCTTTGCCCCGCATCCAACACATGGTCGGCTCTGGCATCGTGGCTGCCGTCGGTGTCTGGGTGACCTACATCAGCTATACCCAGCAACCCTCGGAAGCCTTCCTCTTTCCGCGCCTCATATCGACGGTCTTCGTCGTGCTTGCGCTTTGGACCTTCGCCAAGGCCTGTCTGGGCTGGACCAAGGTGGGCAATGGCATCTCTGTGCAGCAGTTCACTAACCTGCTGCCGGGCCTCATCGTTGCGCTGATCTACATCTTCTGGGCGGCCAAGGGGCTGGGGTTCTACACCGCCACCACCATCGCCTTTTTCATTCTGCTCAGCCTTTACGATCCAGCCTCGCACCGCGAGCTGAAAACATGGGCCAAGCGTCTCGCCATCACGGCGGTCTTCATGATCGTCATGTACGGCCTCTTCGCAAAACTACTCACCGTGTACACACCGCGAGAGGTCCTGTTCTGAACCGCATCAGCGGCAGAACCTCATATCCTAGGGAGGAACTATCCATGAAAAAACTCATCGCAGGAGCGGCCATCGCGCTGGCCTCTATGACAACCGGCGCGCTGGCTGATGGCCACGCCAACTATCCAGAGCGACCCGTCATGATGATGGTCAGCTACGGCGCAGGCGGCGCGACCGATTTTCAGGCGCGCATCGTGACGATGACAGCGGGCAACGAGGATGCGCTCGGTATGCCAATCGCGATCATCAACAAGCCCGGTGCGGGTGGCCGTGTCGGCTGGAACTGGTTCGCAACCCAGGCCGAAGCGGACGGATACACGCTGGGCGCCTACAACATCCCGCATTTCATCGCCCAATCGATCAAGGGCGGCGTGGAGTATTCCCGCGACAGCTTTGAACCCATCGCCAACTGGGGCGCGGATCCGGCTGTGTTTGTTGTCGCGGCAGACAGCGAAATGAACTCGATGGATGACGTGGTGAATTTCGCCAAGGAAAACCCCGGCAAGCTGACCTTCTCTGGCGCGGGTCTCTTTGTGGGTCACCACATCGCAGCGCTGCAGCTGGAAAAAGCGGCGGGCGTGAAGATGGCGTACATCCCCACCAAAGGCGGCGGCGCAGCGGCGATGAAAGCTGTGATTGCGGGCGACGTGATGGGCGGCGTCAACAACCTGTCTGATGCTTTCCGCGCGCGTGAAGCAGGCAACGTCAAAATCCTTGGCGTCTTCGATCTGGAGCGTAACAGCTTTATGGAAGATGTGCCCACGCTGATGGAGCAAGGCTATGACGTCGACAACTCATCCGTGAACTTCCGCGGTGTGATGGTGCCCAAGGGCACGCCTCAGGCGATCATCGACAAGCTGGCTGCGACGGTTCCAGAGATGTTCGCGAACAAGCGCGTAGCTGGCAAGATGAAAGCAGGCGGTTCGCCCATGCACATCATGACACGCGACGAGGTGCTCGAAATGTGGGCCGCGCGTGAAGAAACCCTTAAAGAGCTGCTCGCAGGTCTTTAACCATCCTTAAGGCAGGGCGCGTTGCATATGATGCGCCGTGCCTGCCCCCTGATAGGACATATCTCCATGAACGCTCCTGCTTCCCTTTCTGACGATATCGCAGAGGTTGATGCCATCGTGGCCCGCGCCCGCGATGCGCAAGCCCGCTTCGAAGCAGGCGGCAGTCAGGAGCTTTACGACCACGCCGCTCTGGCCGCAGGCTGGGCGATCATGGAACCAGCGCGCAACCGCCATCTGGCAGAGCTTGCCGTCGAGACAACGGGCCTTGGCAATGTGCCCGACAAGATCACCAAGAACCACCGCAAGACACTGGGCCTGTTGCGCGACATTGCAGCGGCGAAAACCCATGGCATCATCAAGGATGACGCGGAAACCGGCATCACCGAGATTGCCCGTCCCATCGGGGTCATCGGCGCTGTGGTCCCCTCAACCAACCCCGGCGCAACGCCAGCGAACAATATCATCAACGCGCTGAAATGCGGCAACGCTATCGTGGTCTCCCCCTCACCCAAGGGCGTGCCGACCTGCGAGGCGCTGCTGGGTTACATCTCTGCTGAGTTCGACAAGGCCGGTATCGATCGCGATCTGGTGCAGATGATCCCCGGTCGCGGCTCCAAGGATAAAACTCAGCGGCTTTTGGAAATCTCCGATCTGATTGTCGTGACCGGTTCTCAGAACAACGTCAAACGCGCCTATACCTCCGG
>JBCCUH010000055.1:0-9784 GCA_039197405.1 Pseudomonadota bacterium | reverse complement strand
CTCAAGGCTTCAAGGGTTGTTTGCTCTTCTGGTGTCTCTTCGGGCACGATCAGCTTGAATTCGATGCGGCGATTGGCCTCGCGGCCGTCTTCGGTGCCGTTGTCGGCAATCGGGTTTTCCTCGCCGTAGCCTTTGACCAGGAACGAAGATGTCAGCACCCGGCGTTCACGCAGCGCATTCAAAACCGACTGCGCACGGGCCTGGCTGAGCTGCTGGTTCATCACTTCGCGGCCCTGGCTGTCGGTGTGCCCACTGATTTCAAGGCGCAACTCGTTGCCGCAGGCCTGCAGGATTTCGGCAATGTCATTGAGGATGCTTTCGGCTGAAGCGTCCAGCGTTTCGGATCCCGGCTCGAAGGTGATTTTCCGGCTGCTCTGGATTTGGGCAATCTGCTCGACACATTCTTCAGGTGTCGGAAGCCCTGCGACTGGATCGAGTTTCTCGCGATAGGTGACCTCGATCGCAAACTCGTCATGGGCGCGCAGCTTGTCGGCCATCAGCCGCGCGATTTTCGCATTGGCGTTGGGGTTGCCGGTCTCGCCGAAGATGCGCACCCGGTCCGGGGTGACGGTGACCGAGCCATTGGCCAGCAGCGACAGCGCCTCGATCCCGGCCAGCACGCGCACCGACCAGTCGCGTGGCAAGGTGTCGTCAAGGCGCGCCGCGGTATAGACCGTGTCCGATCCGAACCGCGCCTTGGCAAAACTGTCGGCGGTTTCGCGTGCAAGCTCACTGGCGACGCGGCCGCGCAGCTGGACCTGGCCTTCGGGGCTGAGCGTTGCGGTGAACTCCGGCGGGCCCTGGCTGGTATCGACGGGAACAGGCAGCACGGATTTCAGTGCGAAGACTTCCGGCAACCCGGTTTCAAGCTCGCCAACGATGCGATCAAATGTCGCCTGATCAGTGCCTTCCAGAGCGATGAGCGCGATATCTGCGTCCGAAAACGTGACCGATCCACCGTTCAGTTCCGACAGTTTTGTAATGGCGAGGCTGGCGGCTTCCGACCATTGCCGTGAGGGCACGCCGAGGCCGATATCGCAACTGGCGCCTTCATCCTGCAACCCGGCATTGCGGGCCGCCTCCAAAATGGTGTCGCGGGCCTCTTCGGTGTCGGCAGTGCAGGCATCAAACCGGGGGCCCTGCTCATCGATCAGGAACCGCAGCGTGAAGGGGGTGATCACCGGACGCGGCGCCGACAGGTCAAGCACCAGTCGCACATCCTTGGGGGTCTGCTTGCGCAGATCTTCCTCGACGCGGAACTTTTCTTCGCGGCTTTCGACCATTGCGGTGACATAGACGCTGCCTGCATCTATGGAGATTTTCGAACGCGGCAAGCGACGCAGGGCGCGCAGCCCCAGGTCAAGCGATTGCTCCCACCCGGCAGGGGGCGGGTAGCTGGCGCTTTCCAGCAGGTCGGAGACACGGCCGGACGCTGCAAGATCGGCAATGTCATCGCGCAGGGTTTTGCTTTCCTCGGAATCAGGCACCAGGCCAATCAGGGAAATACCGCTGTCGTTGCGCAAAATCTCGACCGAGAAACGCGGCGGCGCGAAGGCTTCGCGTTCGGCCACTTCCATCTGGTCGATCACCCGGGCCGCATCGACGACGGTTCCAGCTGTCGTGACCGCCTTGAAGCGCTCTGCCTCTGACGGGGCGGTGCCGATAACGAAAAGCTGCAGGCCATTGGCGTCTGCATCCGCCCAGGTCATGCCCTGTTTTTCGAGGGCAGCTTTGACGCCATCGCGCGAATTGTCCTCGATCAGGGACACCGCAAAACCGGCGCCGACAAAGCAAAGGACCGCAGCGAAGAGAAACGCGGCGCCCACTGTTACATAAGATGACAGACGCATGGGCATCCTTGCAAACCGAGTGTTCAGCGATTTGATACGCCGCCCTTGGCGGGGTTTCAATCAAACAGCGACAGCAATGGCGAAAAACAGCACGGCCAGCAGGCCTGCATCCCTGTTGGAGCGAAAGATCCGCACCAGATCAGAGCCGTTGCGCGGATCGAACTGGCGAAGCTGCCAGTTCATGTGCCAACCAAAGGCCCAGGGTCCACCGATGGCGATCACCAGTGCGAGGATATGCAGATCCGCTGCAGCCTGCACCACGGCCAACCCCATGAAGGTCACAGAGCCGATCAGGAAATACATCAGCCAGCGTGGGCTTTGATCGCCAAAAAGCCGCGCGGTGCTTTTGATCCCGATCAGTGCGTCGTCTTCGGTGTCCTGATGGGCATAGATCGTGTCATAGAAGAGCGTCCAGAGAATACCGGATACGTAAAGCGTCACAGCTGGCCAGCCAAGGCTGCCGCTGTGTGCGGTCCAGGCCAGAAGCGCGCCCCAGTTGAACGCCAGCCCCAGAAAGACCTGCGGCCACCAAGTGAACCTTTTGGCGAAGGGATAGATCAGCACTGGCACCAATGACAGAACGCCAAGGGCAATGGCCGCCGCATTGAACGTCAGCAGGATGCAGAGCGACACCAGCGCCTGCGCGCACATCCAAAGGGCGGCGCCCCGGACGCTGACCTGTCCGCTGGGGATCGGGCGTAGTCTGGTGCGTTCGACCGCGCCGTCGAATTCGCGGTCGGTGATGTCATTCCAGGTGCACCCCGCGCCGCGCATCAACAGCGCGCCGATGCCGCAGCCTGCCGCGATCCACGCGTCGAACCAGCCAAACTGCCCCGAGTTGAGCATCGCCAGAAGCAGCCCCCACCAGCAGGGAATAAGCAACAGCCAGGTTCCGATCGGGCGGTCTATGCGGCTGAGGCGCAAATAGGGCCGGGTCCACAGTGGCGCGCGGGTGTCGACCCAGTTGCCTTTGACAGCGTCCGCAATTTGCATGCCTTGCTCTGGCGATTGGTGCTGGCCTTGCATATGTTCCGCCCATGACTACCCGCGCTAAAATCCGTCTCTTTGTAGACCAGCCCCTGGCTAAGGGGAATAACATCACGCTTGACCGCGACAATGCGCACTATCTTTTCGGGGTGATGCGTCTGGCTGTCGGTGGCACGGTCGCGCTTTTCAACGGGCGTGACGGCGAGTGGTTTGCCGAGATTACCGAGGCAGGCAAGCGCGGCGGACGCCTGTTGTGCCAGATGCAAAGCGCGCCTCAGGTAAATCCGCCTGATCTTTGGTTGATGTTTGCGCCGATCAAAAAGGCGCGCACGGATTTCATCGTTGAAAAGGCGGTAGAGATGGGCGCGGCGCGGCTTATTCCGGTCCAGACCGACTTTACCAATTCCGAACGCATCCGGCAGGAGCGTTTGCAAGCCCATGCTGTTGAAGCCGCCGAGCAATGCGGCGCGACCTTTGTGCCACAGGTGGCAGAGCTGACAAAACTCGGCGCGCTCCTGAACGACTGGCCCGAGCAGCGGAAGATCCTTTTTTGCGATGAAGCGGCGGCGGGGGCATCCACCGCCCTGATCGGTGCACCCCCCGGACCCTGGGCCATTGTCATCGGCCCGGAAGGCGGCTTTTCGGATAAGGAACGCGCCAGGTTGACGAATATGCCAAATGCCACGCGTATGGCTTTGGGTCCGCGCATTCTGCGCGCCGATACTGCCGCAGTGGCAGCGCTGACGCTGTGGCAGGCGGCATTGGGAGATTGGACATGAGCTTTGTACGTCCCGAGGCGCAGGCAGCCCTGTGGCGCTGGCGCGAGACCCTTGTGGGGATAGGCCTCATGGGCTTTGCCCTGCTCTGGGCCGCAAACAGCTTCGGTCCCCTTCGCATCATGGCGCTTGTCGGCGCGGCGCTTGCGATCATGCTGATGTTTGTCGGCTTTCAGCGGGCGCGGTTTCGAAGCGCGGCAGGCGGGCAAGGCGTGGTGCAGGTGGATGAGCAGCAGATCACCTATTTCGGTCCCCTGTCCGGTGGCACGCTGGCGCTGGCCGACATCGGCGCGCTGAGCCTGAACCGGCAAAGCACGCCTTATTATTGGCAATTGGTTCCCCTGCAGGGCACGCCGCTGTTGGTGCCGGTGGATGCCGCAGGTGGGGATGCGCTTTTTGATGTGTTTTCCAATCTGCCGGGGCTGAAGACGGAAAAGATGCTGCACGCGCTTAACCACGGGGCGGATGGCCAGATCGTGATCTGGCGCAGAGCCGATGTGCAGGCGCGCGCGGCGCAGCTGCATTGACAAGACCGGCGCGCAGGTTCAGAGCTTGGCGTTTGAAGGATCCAACGTCGGAGGCGCTTTTTTCATGTCCATTCCACAGTCCGGCGGAGGCCCGATCGAGCGGCACGAACAGCTTGCCGAATATCTGGCCGATGGGTGCAAGCCCAAGCAAGATTGGCGCATTGGCACCGAGCATGAGAAGTTTGGCTATTGCAAGGATACGCTGAAGCCGCTGCCCTATGAGGGCGAGCGTTCCATTGAAGCCGTTCTGAGCGGGCTGCGTGACCGCTACGGCTGGGCCGAGGTGCGCGAGGGCAGCAAGCTCATTGGGCTGGAAAAGGACGGCGCGAATGTGTCGCTGGAACCTGGCGGCGCGCTGGAGCTGTCGGGCGCACCTGTGGAGACGATTCACCAGACCTGTGATGAGGTGAACGATCACCTGCGGGAAGTCAAAAGCATCGCAGATGAAATCGGCGTAGGGTTCATCGGTCTGGGCGCCGCGCCCCAGTGGTCGCATGACGAAATGCCGCTCATGCCCAAGGGCCGCTACAAGCTGATGAACGACTACATGCAAAGCGTCGGCACGCTGGGCACCGCAATGATGCGCCGGACCTGCACGGTGCAGGTGAACCTCGATTTCGGGTCAGAGGCCGATATGGTGCAAAAGATGCGCGTTGCGCTGGCATTGCAGCCCGTGGCGAATGCGCTCTTTGGCAATTCGCCTTTCTTCGAGGGCAAGCCCAATGGGTTCAAATCCATGCGCGGGCATATCTGGAACAATCTCGACGATGCGCGCACCGGTATGCTGCCTTTCGTCTTTGACGAGGGCTTCGGGTTTGAAGCCTGGGTTCAATATGTGCTCGATGTGCCGATGTATTTTGTCTACCGCGATGGCGTCTACATTGATGCGCTGGGCATGTCGTTTCGGGATTTCCTGAAGGGCGAGCTGCCCGCGCTGCCCGGTGAGACACCGACCTTGAGCGATTGGGCGGATCATCTGACGACCGTGTTCCCCGAGGCGCGCGTGAAGAAATTCATCGAGATGCGCGGCGCTGATGGCGGGCCGTGGCGCAGGCTTTGCGCCTTGCCGGCATTCTGGGTGGGTCTGACCTATGACCAAACCGCGCTGGATGCGGCCTGGGATCTGGTGAAGGGCTGGGATGCCGAGATCCGCGAAGGGCTGCGCGTGGGCGCCTATACCGATGGGCTGCAGGCGCAGGTGGGTGATGTGAACATGCACGCGCTGGCGCGCGAGGTTCTGCAGATTGCCGAGGCCGGTCTGAAGGCGCGGGCGATGCCGGGCGCGGGCGGGCTGGTGCCTGATGAGACGCATTTTCTGAATGCTTTGAAAGAAAGCGTAGAAAGCGGGCAGGCGCCTGCCGATGAGCTTTTGGAGAAGTTTCACGGCGCGTGGGGCGGTGATATGAGCCGGATCTACAGCGAATACTCTTACTGAATTGAGTGCGCTTGCGCGCACGCTTGATGCGCACGATCAAGATCGTGCAGATTTGAGTTTACCGGCAAGATGAAGCTGCGAGCTGGGGGTTATTTCTGGCCGATTTTTGGCTCTGTCCCGGCTTTCAGCCGGGCGATATTGGTCCGGTGGCGCCAGAAGATGATGATCGTGAGAACGATTGTGAGCGCAACACTCTCAGGGTAGCCAAGCAGCACCATCCAGACAGGTGATGCGGCGGCGGCAACCAGTGCTGCAAGCGAAGAGATGCGTTTGATGATGGCAGCAACGAGCCATGTGGCGCAGCAGGCGGCGCCGACGGGGAAGGCAAGCGCGAGCAGCAGACCGAGGAAGGTGGCCACGCCCTTGCCGCCTTTAAAGCCCAGCCAGACCGGATAGCAGTGACCGATGAAAGCCAGAAGACCTGCAGCCTGCGCGGCGTCTTCGGCGGCAAAGTAGCGGGCGATAAGTGCGGCCACAGCGCCTTTGGCGCCATCCAGAACAAGCGTGCCGAAAGCTGCGGTCTTTGATCCGGTGCGCAACACATTGGTTGCACCGATATTGCCCGAGCCGATCTCGCGCAGATTGCCAAGGCCCATCGCCCGTGAGATCACCACGCCAAAGGGGATTGCCCCAAAAAGATAGCCGAAGGCGGCCCACAGGATCAGCGCGAAAACGCCGGTGTCAATTGGTGGCATGGGTCTGATCTCCGTATACGCATTTGCCTGCAACGTAGGTCGCCAGAACTTTACCCTGCAACCTGGCGCCATCGAAGGGCGTATTCTTGGATTTGCTGTTCAGTTTGAAGCGGTCGAGGATGAGCGGCGCATCAGGGTCAAAGAGCACCAGATCTGCCGGTGCGCCGGCGCTGAGGCGACCGCACGCCAGTCCAAGACGCTTGGCAGGCGCAAGGCTGAGCGCGCGCCAGAGTGCGGGCAAGCCCATATGTCCGCCCAGGACAAGGCGCATGGCCGCAGGCAGCAGGGTTTCCAGCGCGACAGCGCCTGATGCGGCTTCCTCAAAAGGCAGGCGTTTGCTTTCCTCATCCTGCGGCGTGTGCATCGAGGAGATGAGATCAATGGTGCCATCGGCCAGCGCCTGAACGACGGCCAGGCGGTCATCTTCGGAGCGCAGGGGCGGTTTCACCTTGAAGAATGTGCGGTAGTCGGCGACGTCCAGCTCATTGAGCGTCAGGTGATGGATAGAGATGCCGGCGGTGATGTCGAGCCCGTTGACCTTGGCACGTTTGAGAGCCGGCAGGGCGCGGGCGGTGGTGATCTGATCCACGTGATAGCGCACACCGGTCATCTCGATGAGGCTGATGTCGCGGTCCAGACCCATGCGTTCCGCCATGGCCGTGACGGCGGGCAGGCCGCGCAGGGAAGCGAATTTGCCGGAGGTGGCTGCCGCGCCTTTGCTCAGGATCGGTTCCTGAACATGGCCTATGACCAATGCCCCCATCGAGCGCGCATAGCTCAGTGCGCGGGTCAGCACCTTGGTGTTGGCGACCACATGATCGCAATCGGTGAAGGCCACGGCGCCTGCGTCCTGCAAAAAGCCGATCTCGGTCATTTCCTGACCTGCGCGCCCTTTGGTCAGCGCGGCCATGACCAGCACATTGACCGGTGCGGCCTCATTGGCGCGGCGGCGCACAAATTCCAGCGTTTCGGGGTTGTCGATAGCTGGGTCCGTATCAGGTCGTGTGACCATCGTCGTCACGCCGCCAGCGGCGGCGGCGAGCCCGGCGGATTTGTAGCTTTCCTTGTGACGCTCACCCGGCTCGCAGACTTTCACGCCGATATCTACGATGCCCGGCGCCAGACATTTGCCGCGCCCGTCGATCACCTTAGCATGCGCGGCGCTGTCAACGATTTTGCCATCTGCAATGGTCAGCTCGCCGAGCGTATCGGTGCCGGTTTCGGGATCGATCAGACGAACGTTGGTGAAGCGCAAAGCGGTCATGAGGCGATCCAGATGAAAACTGCGGTGAAAAGGGCGAGGAAGATCAAAGCGTAGGTGGCGATGCGCCCGGACATGGCCGCGTCGGAAGGGCGCTTTTTGAGCGGCGCTGGCTGGGTCGCGGCGGCGCTGGTCAGCTCTTGCCCCTCGGACCAATCGACGCCGGGTTCAGCGTAGGTGCTGATAAGCGTGGCGTCTGGTGCGATCTGCAAATGCGCAGGCCGCTCTGCGACAGCGGCCGAGCGTACCAGCAGAACCCAACCATCCAAAGCGGCCAGCTTGGCCCTGTCGCTGGCCAGCACATCGGGCGCGATGCCATAGCCTTCGGTAAGGTATCCAGCCAGGCCCAGCTCGCCCAGATAGGAGAGCGCGAATAGTTCAACCTGATCGCCATCCATTTGCGGAACACCCAAAAGCGCAGCAGCGCTGGCCGCCTTGTTTGCTGCCATTGTGCGGGCATCTTCCTGCGTCAGGGACAAGGCGAAGACCCGCAGCTGGCCACGTTCGCCGGGGGTGATGGTGACCGCCGTCATGCTTCGGCCTCGTCAAGCTGCTGGATCCTGCGCATCAGCCGCATGACCTCGCGCGCGTCCTCGATCTGTTCAAAGCCCACATCGATCACCCGAACGCTCTTTTTGCCGCGCAACTCCTCGGTCGCGAAATAAAGGTCAGCGGTGCGCAGACCTTCCTCCAGCTTCAGCCTGCTGCGCGCGTGGATGGGATAGCTTTCCAGCGTTTTGCCCATCAGTGTTTTTCTCGCGATGAAGGCGCGCTGATCGGTCAGCGTGTAATGCGTGTTGCGGCGCAGATAGCTTTTCCAGAAGTGGATCAGCACAAGGTTGTAGAACCCGATACCGAAAAACAGCAGGCCGAACATCCAGAAAACCCCGCCCGCCATAGACGCGAACCACATCCAGACCACGGAGAAGCCTGTGAAGAAAAGGAAAAAGAACGGGGTGAAGGCATTGTCCCAGGCCAGCCTGAACCCGCCTGCCGGGCGGCCCTGCCAGAGGATCGTCTCGCCCTCGTAGAGTATGCCGTCCCAGCCGTCTGCCATATCAGACCATCACCTCGCGCGGTGCGCTGCGCAGGTTACGGGCCAGCAGATCCATCGCGGCCATCCTGACAGCGACGCCCATTTCGACCTGCTCCTGAATGACGGAGCGGTTGATGTCATCGGCAATCTCGCCGTCAATCTCGACGCCCCTGTTCATCGGGCCGGGGTGCATGACGATGGCGTCGTCCTTGGCGTAGCTCAGCTTTTCAGCGTCCAGACCGTAGCGATGATAGTATTCTCGCTCTGACGGGATGAAACCGCCATCCATGCGCTCGCGCTGCAGGCGTAGCATCATCACGACATCGACGTCCGCCAGCCCTTCGCGCATGTCTTCAAAGACCTCTACGCCAAAGTCTGCAATACCGGAAGGCATCAGGGTTGGCGGACCGATCAGACGCAAGCGGTTTTCCATCTTGCCCAGTAGCATGATGTTGCTGCGCGCCACACGGCTGTGGGCGATATCGCCGCAGATCGCGATGCTGAGACGATGGAGCCGCCCCTTGGCGCGACGAATTGTCAAAGCGTCAAGCAGCGCCTGTGTGGGATGTTCGTGCCGCCCGTCGCCTGCGTTCAGCACCGCGCAATTCACTTTCTGTGCCAGCAGGTCCACTGCGCCGGAGTGCGGATGACGCACCACCAGCAAATCGGGATGCATAGCATTCAGCGTCAGCGCCGTGTCGATCAGCGTCTCGCCCTTTTTGATCGAGCTGGCCTGCATCGCCATGCTCATCACATCGGCGCCGAGCCTTTTGCCCGCAAGCTCGAAACTGGCTTGTGTGCGGGTCGAGTTTTCAAAGAACATATTGACCTGGGTAAGCCCCGCCAATGCATCGGTATGCTTGTGAGCCTGCCGGTTCAGCTTGACGTAGTGATCGGCCAGATCGAGAATTGCAGAAATTTCGGAAGGGTGAAGATGTTCGATCCCAAGCAGATGGCGCTGCGTGAATGTCATCAAGGCTCTCCCCTTATCTCGACGCGCTTATAGGGGCGGTGCGCGCGCCTCGCAAGATCGCCCGTTTCCCTTCATGCCCGGCAGGCTTAAGTTGACCGCATGGAATCGCATATCGATTATCATACGGCAAAGGCTCTGCTGGAGTGGCAGGTGGAATTCGGTGTAACCGAAGCCATGCTGGATGCGCCGGTGAACCGGTTTGAGGTCAAGGTTGAGGCTGCAAAGAAACCTGTCAAAGCCGCCG
>JBCCUH010000054.1:0-9844 GCA_039197405.1 Pseudomonadota bacterium | reverse complement strand
ATCGCGAACCAATAGGAAAACCGTACCGCGCGCGACCATTCCAGCGCGTAAAGCTCGTCGAAGGTTGCACCGGCGACTTTGCGACCGGATTTGATTGCTGTCAGCCATAAAATCGCGGCGCCAGAGATCCCCGCAACCGTCGGCAGCCAAACCCAAAACGGTCGCGGCGTATTCCAAAGAAGCGCGAGTAATCCGTAGCTGGCAAGCACACAGCCGCTGATCAAGAAGATCATAAATCGCAGTTTTGATAGGCGTTCAGTGGTCATCACTCATGTCTCCGCGAGTTTCAGACCGGCGATGCCGATCACAATGAGCGCAGCGGATGCGATGCGCATCGGGCTGGCCTCTTCACCGAAGACCGCGATGCCGAAGACGAATGCGCCTACTGCGCCGATGCCAACCCAGACAGGGTATGCCGTGCCCAGCGGCAGGCTGCGCATTGCATAGGCCAGTAACCAAAAGCTCAGGAAAGCCGCGATCATGACGATCCCGCTATAGAGCGGTTTGCTGAACCCGTCAGATGCCTTGAGGGCGGTTGCCCAGACGACCTCCAACAGCCCTGAAAGTCCCAAGATTATCCATGCCATGTTTGTCTCCATGTAACCTGTGCGTTACACGGAGGGATAGCTGACCAAAAATGTAACGTCAAGGTTACTTTTTAAGTACCTTCGCACCGACGTCCCGGATGAGTTTCCACTGAATCGCATCAAGCAGCGCTTCAAAACTGGCATCCACGATATTGGCGCTGACGCCCACTGTTGACCAGCGACGCCCCTGCCCGTCAGTGCTGTCGATGATCACCCGCGTCACAGCTTCGGTGCCGCCTTGCGTGATGCGCACCTTGAAATCGACCAGCTTCATGTCGTCCAGGATCTTGGAATACTGCCCCAGATCCTTGGCCAACGCTTTCGACAGCGCATTCACCGGGCCGCGATCCGAGCCGGTTTCATCCATGCTTTCGCTAACCGACAAACGCTTTTTGCCATCGACCTTCACCACGACCACTGCTTCAGACAGGCTTACCATCTGATCGCGCTTGTTCTTGCGTCGCTCTACCGTGACTTTGTAGCGTTTGACTTCAAAAAACTCAGGGCATTGCCCCAAAGCGCGCCGCGCGAGCAGCTCGAAACTGGCCTGCGCCGTGTCGTAGGAATAGCCCTCAGCTTCGCGCACCTTGATCTGATCCAGCAGGAATCCCAGCGCGGGGTCACCCTTTTGCACGTCGAGCCCGGCCTCGCTCAGCCGTTTGCGCAGGTTCGACTGCCCGGCCTGATTGGACATGGGTATGATACGAGCATTTCCGACCAATGCGGGGTCCACATGCTCATAAGTGCTTGGGTTTTTCAGGATCGCACTGGCGTGCAACCCGGATTTGTGCGCAAAGGCGCTTCCGCCGACGAAAGGCGCCTGTTTGTGCGGCACACGATTGAGGATATCATCCAGCGTGTTAGAGATTTGTGTGAGCTTTTTCAGAGAGTTCTGCGTCACGCCGATTTCATATTGGCTTGCATAGGGTTGCTTGAGCAGCAAGATCGGGATCAGCGTTGTCAGGTTGGCATTGCCACAGCGTTCCCCCAGCCCATTGAGCGTGCCTTGAACCTGCCGCACACCTGCGTCAATGGCCGCCAGCGAACAGGCGATGGCATTGGCCGTGTCATCATGGGTGTGGATGCTCAAATGCGTGCCCGGAATGCCTGAGGTGATGACTTTTCTTGTGATATCAGCCACTTCCGTAGGCAACGTGCCGCCGTTGGTATCGCACAATACCACCCAGCGCGCACCGGCGTAATAGGCCGCGTGACAGGCCTCCAGCGCGTAATCCGGGTCTGCCTTGAAGCCGTCAAAGAAGTGTTCTGCGTCAAACAACGCCTCGCGGCCCTGCGCCACGATGTGCGCCATGGATTTGGCGATGTTTTCGGTGTTTTCCTCTTTGGTGATGCCAAGGGCGTCCGAGACGTGAAACGCCGAGGATTTGCCGACCAGGCAGACAGCACCGGTGTTCGCCGCCATGACCTGCGCCAGAACATCGTCGTTTTCTGCCGACCGTCCCGCCCGTTTGGTCATGCCAAAGGCCGTCATTTTCGCCTTGGTTTCAGGCACTTCGCCAAAGAACGCAGAATCCGTCGGGTTGGCACCCGGCCAACCGCCCTCGATATAGTCGAGGCCCAGCTCATCAAGCATCTGGGCGATCTGGATTTTTTCCGGTGTGGAAAACTGCACGCCTTGAGTTTGTTGGCCGTCACGCAGCGTGGTGTCGTAGAGGGAAAGCCGTTCTTTCATGATGTGCTTCCCAAATTCGGCGCTGCCGGACAGCTCCCGACCGCCCCCGTCAAACCGTAGGTTTGCCTCCGGCAAAACGGCGGGCGTTTCACCCCCACCCGCGGTCGGGGGCTGTGCTCTGTTCGATTGTATCTCACAGCAATCCCTCCAGCTTGGAAGGATCAAAGCCAGAGCCAGGCACCAATTCGACGCCTTCCTTGCTCATCCGCACTTCTACTCCGGCCGCCGTCAATGCTGCTTTCAGAGCATCAACTTGGGAAAAATCTTTTGTTTTCATAGCCGAAGCACGTGCATCTGACAGGGCCTCCGAGAATTCCGACAGATCCACATCGCTTCCAGCCCAATCGCCCTGCCCGTCGCCAAGCAATCCAAGAACTGCACCTGCCGCTTTCAGCGACGCGGCATCTCCATCGCTGGCCAGCTTGTGCATTTCGGCAATCGCCCCAGCGGTGTTCAAATCGTCCGTCAGCGTATCAAGAACGGAACCCGGCACCGCGCCTGCATCAACATCGTCAATCAAGGAACGCCATTTCCGCAAGGTCGCCTCCGCTTCCTTCGCCTTCTTCTCCGTCCAGTCCATCGGCTTGCGATAGTGCGTCGAGAGGAAAACAAACCGGATCACCTCGCCCGGCACGCCCTGATCCAGCAAATCCCGCACGGTGAAGAAGTTGCCCAGCGACTTCGACATCTTCTTGCCCTCAACCTGCAGCATCTCATTGTGCATCCAGACCTGCGCAAAATCGTGCCCGGCGCATTTGCTTTGCGCGATCTCATTCTCGTGATGCGGGAACATCAGATCATTGCCACCGCCGTGAATATCAAAAGTTTCGCCCAACAGGTCGTGCGCCATGGCAGAGCATTCGATGTGCCAGCCCGGGCGCCCGCGCCCCCAGGGGCTGTCCCAGCCGGGGGTGTCCTCATCCGAGGGCTTCCAGATCACGAAATCCATCGGGTTGCGTTTGTAAGGTGCGACTTCAACACGGGCGCCTGCGATCATGTCATCAACAGAGCGACCCGACAAAGCGCCGTAATCCGCATAAGTGTCCACCGCAAAAAGCACATGACCCTCCGCCTCATAAGCAAAGCCCTTGGCGATCAGCTCTTCGCCCATGGCGATCATCTGCGCGATATATTCCGTGGCGCGGGGCATGTCCGTGGGCTCCAGCGCGCCCACGGCAGCCATATCATCCAGATACCACTGGGTCGTCTCGTCGGTTATCTCGCGAATGCTGCGACCGCTTTCAGCTGCGCGCGCGTTGATCTTGTCGTCCACATCAGTGAAATTTCGCACATAGCGGACGCGATCCGCGCCATAGACGTGGCGCAGCAGGCGAAAGAGCGTATCAAAGACAATCACTGGCCGCGCATTTCCGATATGGGCGCGATCATAAACGGTTGGCCCGCAGACATACATGGACACTTCACCGGGCTTGACCGGCGTCAGCACCTCTTTGCGCTTGGTCTTGGTATTGTAGAGTTTCACTTCGGTCATGGCATAAGATCCTTAGGCGCGCGGGTGGTCCCGGCGGACTTAGCAACTTGACCTGAGAGAAGAAACAGAAAGAACCAGCCCGCCGACGAATGTCAGAGAGTAATGCAGCAGATAATGAGCGTGCTTGCGAGGTTCATGCTGCGGTGATTAGCAGTTTCGCGGGCCATCGGTCCAGAGTGATTGACGAATCCGGTGCGCGCGCGGCAGATGGCTCGGACAGTTTCAGGGAGGCGTCCATGCCACAACTCACTTCTCGATTGACGGGCCTGACACCGGGCGGCTCTGACGGCTGGGAGATCCTCTACGCCTCACGCGAGATGATTGAGGCTGGAACACCTGTCATCGAGCTCACCATCGGCGAGCATGATATCCGTACCGATCCTGTCATTCTCGGCGCGATGCATGATGCTGCGCGCGGCGGGCACACCGGCTATGCTGCTGTGCCGGGGGTGCGTGCACTGAAAGAGGAAGTCGCGCGGCGCATCACGGACCGCACCGGAACCGCAACGGCACCTGCGAATGTGCTGATCACGCCGGGCGGGCAAGCTGCGCTTTTCGCGGCGCACCTCGCCGCCTGCCCCGAAGGCGCAAAGGCGCTGTTCATCGATCCCTATTACGCGACCTATCCCGGCACAATCCGCAGCGTGGGCGGCATCGCCTCCCCTGTCAAAGCACTGGCCGAAAACGCATTTCAGCCCGATCCTGCGCATATCGATGCAGCAGCCGACGGCGCGGCCTGCTTGTTGGTCAATTCGCCCAACAACCCTACAGGTGTTGTCTACTCTGCAAAAACGCTGGACGGTATCGCCGGGGTCTGCCGCGACCGCGATCTTTGGCTGATATCTGATGAGGTCTATGACACGCAGGTCTGGGAAGGCGCACACGTCAGCCCGCGCAGCCTGCCGGACATGGCGGGCCGCACACTTGTTGTCGGCTCCATGTCCAAAAGCCACGCGATGACCGGCAGCCGCATCGGCTGGATCGTCGGACCTGAAGAGGCGATCAGCCATCTGACCAATCTGGCGACCCACACCACATATGGGGTCGCCGGTTTTATTCAGGACGCCGCTCTCTTCGCGCTGGAGCAGGGCCCGATTTTTGAAGAAAAAATCGCCGCCCCTTTCGAGCGGCGGCGTAAGATCGCGATGGAGATCATTGGCGCGCAGAATGTCGTCAAAGCGATCCCCGCGCAGGGCGCGATGTATATGATGCTGGATGTGCGTGCCACCGGTCTCAGCGGGCGCAGCTTTGCCGAGGCGCTGCTCGCCGAGGATCATATCGCCGTCATGCCCGGCGAAAGCTTTGGCGAGGCCGCAGCGGGCCATATCCGTGTCGCCATGACCATAGATGATGATCGTTTTGCAGATGCCTTGGAGCGGCTCTGCACCCGCGCCGCCACGCTTTGCGATTGAGACGATTTGCGCTAGCCTGACGTCATTATTTGATGAAAGGCCTTTATTATGTTTCGGTTTGCGCTGATTTTCCTGATGTTGCCCAGCCTGCTTTGGGCGCAAAGCTATCCTGATTACGAAAGCACGACGGTCAATGATTTCGCGGGGCTGATCAGCACAGAAGCCGAGGCGCGGATCAGCGCCAAGTTGACGAAGCTGCGCGATGACACCGGGGTTGAGATGACCGTCGTGACCCTGTCCCGGCAAGAAGTGTTCGCCCCGGACATCAGCTTTGAGGATTTTGCGACCGGGCTTTTCAACACATGGGGCGTTGGCGACGACACGGACAAGACCGGCGTGATGATCCTGGTGATACACACTGACAAAGCCATGCGGATCGCGCTTGGTGATGGGTTTGGCGGCGAATGGAACTCCGCCGCGGCACGCGCTATCGACCGCACCTTCCTGCCGGCCTTCAAGGAAGATCGCTATGAAGCCGGGATCGAGGCGGGTGTGACCGATACGATAGCCACCGTCGTCACCCCGTTTCTTGCAGGCGAAGATGCGCCGTCCGGTGGCGGGACCGATTCAATTGTTTGGGTTGTTCTTGGCGTACTCGGCGCGGGGTTTAGCGCATTGATATTTCGGGACAAGTTCGTCAAGCTCAAGCGGTGCCCGAATTGCGGAACGCGCGGGCTGAACCGGACGCGCAAAGTGCGGCGTAAGGCGACCAAATCCGCAAAAGGCGATGGCGAGATGACAACGCGCTGCTCCAATTGCGAGTATCGCAGCGTTGTGCCCTATTCTATTTCGCGCATTTCGTCGTCCTCCTCCAGCTCCTTTGGGGGCGGCTCATCCAGCGGCGGCGGGGCATCAGGGCGCTGGTGAATCGCCGCACGCCAGCACAGATGCGACATTCTGTCGTAAATAGAAAAGTCAGACGTTCGGTTTACCGCTCTGATTGTGGAAGGGAGGACACCTCATGGTTCAGGCCGAAGGGTGCAAAATTGCGTTGGTGATCCGTACGATTGGTGCGGAGCGCGGACGTGCGGCGCGGGGACGACCAGTTTTGGGTTGATCGCCCAGCCCATTTCCCATTCCCAGCGAAAGCACACCCTATGAACGATCAATCCCCTCAGCGCGGCGCCATCCGCAGTGGCGGACGCTCTGCGCGCCGCGAAGCCCGCAGCAACAAACTGGCCGACCACCTGCGCCCCATTCGCGCGGGCATGGAAGGCGGCACACTCAAACCTATGTCTGACCTTGATGTCGAGAAAATCCACCAGGCCGCGCTGACCGCGCTGGAGACCATCGGCCTTGCTGATGCCCCGCAATCGGGTATCGATATCATGACCGCTGCGGGCGCGATCCTGGGCGAGGATGGCCGACTTCGCTTTCCCCGCGCTTTGGTCGAGGATGCCCTGGCCAAGGCGAACCGCGACGTCACCCTGTGCAGCCGAGACGGGCAAAACGACCTCGATCTGAGCGGCCAGCGGGTGCATTACGGCACCGCAGGCGCTGCGGTGCATATGGTTGACGTAGACGGGCGCAATTACCGCGAAAGCACCATTCAGGATCTGCATGACGCCGCGCGCATTTGCGACCGGCTGGATAACATCCATTTTCTGCAGCGCCCCATGGTGGCGCGGGACATCACCGACAACAAAGAAATGGATCTCAATACGATCTACGCCTGCACCAGAGGGACGACCAAGCACATTGGTACCTCTTTCACCGACCCCAGCTATGTTCCCGAGGCGCTGGAGATGCTGCATATGATTGCAGGCGGTGAGGACGCATGGCGCGCGCGGCCTTTTGTCAGCAACTCAAACTGCTTCGTTGTTCCACCGATGAAATTCGCAACCGAAAGCTGCGAAGTGATGGAGGCCTGCATCCGGGGCGGCATGCCCGTTCTGCTGCTGTCTGCGGGCATGGCAGGCGCCACTGCACCCTCGACCATCGCGGGCGCGATTACGCAAGCCACGGCAGAGTGCCTTGCAGGTCTGGTTTACGTCAATGCCGTCTCGCCCGGGCATCCAGCGATCTTTGGCACCTGGCCCTTCGGGTTGGACCTGCGCACGGGCGCGATGTCCATCGGTTCCGGCGAACAGGCGCTGCTGACCGCGGGCTGCGGCCAGATGCACGCCTTCTACGGCCTGCCCGGTGGTGCAGCGGCTGGCGCCTCGGACAGCAAGCTGCCCGATATGCAGGCGGGATGGGAGCAGATGTGCTCTAACGTGATGGCAGGCCTCTCAGGCGTGAACATGGTCTATGAGGCGGCGGGCATGCACGCCTCGCTCTTGGGTTTTTGCCATGAGAGCCTGATCCTGGGTGACGATATTATTGGCCAAGCACTGCGCTGCGTGCGCGGTATTGAGGTCAATGACGAAACGCTGGCGCTTGATCAGATGGCGGAGGTCTGCCTCGGTGGACCGGGGCACTATCTTGGCACCGAGCAGACGCTGGGCCGGATGCAAAGCGATCACGTCTACCCCACCTTCGGGGATCGCACGTCGCCCAAGGAATGGGCCGAGATGGACAAACCAGATCTGTTGCAAAAGGCCATTGCCCGTAAGCAAGAGATCCTCGCCACGCATTCCGAGGCGGCGTTCGATCCGATGCTGGATGCTGAATTGCGCAAGCGTTTTGCGATCCACCTGCCCACCTGAGCGCGCAAATCTTTTTGTAAAAAGATTTGGCAAATTCCTTCGCAACGGAATTTGGATGTTTCGCTGGCTTTTTGCGAGCGGCCCGTATAAGCGGGCCGCAACTCTCCAAAAGGCAGACGAACATGGACCTTCGCAACATTGCGATTATCGCACACGTTGACCACGGCAAAACGACGCTGGTTGACGAACTTCTCAAACAATCGGGCGCGTTTCGCGAAAATCAGGCCGTGACCGAACGCGCAATGGACAGTAACGATCTGGAACGCGAACGCGGCATCACGATCTTTGCCAAGCCCACCTCCGTTGAATGGAAAAACACGCGCATCAACATCGTTGATACCCCAGGCCACGCCGACTTTGGCGGCGAAGTAGAGCGCATTCTCAGCATGGTCGATGGCGTCGTCCTGCTGGTCGATGCCGCTGAAGGCCCGATGCCGCAGACCAAATTCGTCACCTCCAAAGCGCTTGCCCTTGGCCTGCGCCCTATTGTGGTGCTGAACAAAGTCGACAAGCCGGACGCAGAGCCGGACCGCGCGCTAGACGAATGCTTTGATCTTTTCGCCTCGCTGGACGCTAATGATGATCAGCTTGATTTCCCGCATATGTATGCCTCTGGCCGCAATGGCTGGGCCGACAATGAATTGGACGGGCCGCGCAAGGATCTTTCGGCGCTTTTCGAGCTGATCGTCAATCACGTCCCGAAGCCGCGCCAGATCGCGCGTCAGGGCGAAGATTTCCGCATGCTGGCCACCACACTTGGCTCGGATCCATTCGTGGGTCGCGTCCTGACGGGCCGGGTGGAAAGCGGCACGCTCAAGGTTGGCGCCACCGTGCAGGCACTCAGCCGTATCGGCCAGAAGATCGAGCAGTTTCGCGTGACCAAAATTCAGGCCTTCCGGGGCCTTGCGCAGCAGGACATTGATGAGGCGCAGGCGGGCGATATCGTCTCCATCGCCGGCATGTCAAAGGCCACCGTGGCCGATACCATTTGCGCCCTCGCCGTAGATGAACCGCTCGATGCGCAGCCCATCGACCCGCCGACCATCACCGTCACATTCGGCATCAACGACAGCCCCCTGGCGGGCCGCGACGGCAAAAAGGTGCAGTCCCGCGTCATTCGCGACAGGCTGATGAAAGAGGCCGAAAGCAATGTCGCCATCAAGATCGGCGAAACGCCCGGCGGCGAAGCTTTTGAGGTGTCCGGTCGCGGCGAATTGCAGATGGGCGTTCTGATTGAAAACATGCGCCGCGAAGGGTTTGAACTGAGCATCTCGCGTCCGCAGGTGATCATGCGCGAGGATGAAAACGGCCAGTTGGTGGAACCGATCGAAGAAGCCACGATTGACGTGGATGACGAATACTCCGGCGCGGTCATCGAAAAACTCACTGGCACCCGCAAGGGCGAGTTGGCCGAGATGCGCCCCGCTGGCGCTGGCAAGACGCGCATTATCGCACATGTGCCCTCACGCGGGCTGATCGGCTATCACGGCGAGTTCCTGACCGACACGCGCGGCACCGGCGTTCTGAACCGCGTGTTCCACGGCTGGGCGCCGCATAAGGGCGCGATCCCTGGCCGCCGCGCCGGTGTTCTGATCTCCATGGAGAACGGGCAGTCCGTAGCCTATGCGCTGTGGAATCTGGAGGATCGCGGCAGGATGTTCATCGGTGCGCAGGCGGATATCTATACCGGCATGATTATCGGCGAGCACAGCCGCGACAATGATCTGGAAGTGAACCCGCTGAAAGGCAAGAAGCTGACCAACGTGCGCGCCTCCGGCACGGACGAAGCGGTGCGCCTGACCACGCCGATCACCATGTCGCTTGAAGAAGCCATCGCCTATATCAACGATGACGAACTGGTCGAAGTGACGCCCAACGCGATCCGGCTGCGCAAGCGCTATCTGGATCCGCATGAGCGCAAGCGCCACGCGAAAAAAGACAGCTGATCAAAAAAAGAAGCGTAAGATCAAAATCTTACGCTTCTTTCTTATTCAGATGTGACACGTCACCGT
>JBCCUH010000053.1:0-9891 GCA_039197405.1 Pseudomonadota bacterium | reverse complement strand
TTTTTCCCCCCCCCCCGCGGGTTGCCCAACCCCCAAAAATACTGCGCTCTCCCGGGTGTTTTTCCCCCACGCACCTGCGCGGGGTTGCAGGGCCACGGAATTACTCTGCGATGCCACCTGCCACGTCCGGCAACTCAAGAATGCGCGGCTCCTGTCGTGCCGGGATCACGGCCAACAACCGTCCGCTGGCTGTGGGTGTGAACTGGCCCCTTGCGATGTCGCCGAAGGTATCAGAGTGCCGCGACAGGCGCGCCACCCGCGCCACAATGGCCCGTCGGGTATCTGCAGGACCGTTTCTGTATTGCAGCGCCAGCGCGCTGACCAGCGCCTGTTGCTGCGGCACCGACAGATGGCCCGGCTCCAGATACGTGTCAAAAATCTGCCGCACCGCCTGCACACCGTCAAGCTCGATCAATGCCGTCGCATAGGCCCCGGCCTGCGCCTGCTCGGATTTCAACGCGCGCGCAAGCTCGCTTTGCAGCACTTGCCTATGGCCCGCGTCCCCCGACAAGCCTGCCAGCAAAGCCCGGATCGGCTTCAGATCCTCACGTCCTGTGACCAGCAATTTTCCCAGCCCCTTCACCTCCGGACGCCGCACGCGTTTGAGCGCCCCGTAAGGCGCGCGGTCCAGTTCAAGCAGGGCCAGACGCCGCACCTGTGGGCTTGTCGCATTCACCAGCGCCGCGAAATACTGCAGCCGATCATCCTCCCCGCCAAGCTGCCAGCCGTCCAACCGCTGCAGGACAGCGCCCAGCACAGCGCGCATCTGCGCATCCACGAGGACTGCATCCATCCACGGCCCGTAGGGGCCATCGCGCAGCAATAGCCGCGATTCGGACGCCGCTTGCGTCCCGCGCCGCCCTGGCAGGTGAATCCGGTCCACCGGTGGTCCCATCAAGGTCTCCGACACGATCAACACATCGGCCGCCCCGGACAAGGGTCGCGCGATAACCAGGTGTTCCGTCGCCATCACCAGATCGACAAGAGTTGGGTTAGGCGTGTAGCCGTGAAACGCGCAAGCGTGGCCCGGGCCTGCCAATGCGCTCGCCCAGAAGGCCAACGCCTGTAGTGCCGTCTTCCCCCCGCGTTTCATCTGAGCACTCCGAATTCCGTGCCGATCACCTTGATCAGCCCCGCATGCACCTCCAGCGCCATATGCCCGGTGCGCGGCAAAATCCGCATCTCGGCGCCGATCCTGTCTGCAAACCGCCGCGCCTTGGGCAAAGGGGCGATGGTATCGTCACTGCCATGCCAGAACACCATGCGCGCGCCGGAGGTTTCCGCCTCAGGCGTCAACTGCCACACCAGCAGATTATTGGCATGTGACCGGCCAATCCCGCCGCTTGGCGGCTCAGCCTGCACATCGGCATAGGCTTTCATCAAGGCATCCGCCTGCGCGCGCTTGCCCGCATCGAAGGGCCAGTTCCGCCCCAGCAGCAAGGTCCGGTAGTAATCCTTCCAGATCGGGTCATACTCCAGCGCGTCGGCCCGGCCCACGGATGTGACAAAATCGAGCGAGCTGCCCGCGCCTGCCATCAACATGCCGGGAAACGGCACCGCAGACGACACGCCGGCAACGCCCACGTCTTTGCCCGGCAGCCTTGCGCCTGCTTCCACCGCAATCGCCGCGCCGGTAGAAAAGCCAATCAGGACCACCTTTTCTGCACCAGCCCTGGCGGCATGCGCGGCAATCTCGCGGCCCGCTTCGACGATGTTCACCCGGCCTTCCAGCGCGCGCTGATCGAGGCCGGGAAAGCGATACTCAATGACCGCTACGTCCCGCCTGCCCCATTTCAACGCAGGCCCGAACACGGTGGTCGATGTCAAAACGCCCGGCACCAGATACACCAAAGTCTTTGCGGTTTGCAGATCGCCGGAGCTGACGCGCAAAGCGGTGCTGCCGGTGTTTCTGGTCGACAGGCTGTTGCAGCCGGCAAGCGCCACGATCACCGCCAATGCGGCAAGCCGCACCGCGCCCTTCATCCTTCTGTGAACACCGCTGATCATGGACCAAGGCTAAATCCGCGCCGCGTGCTTGGCAACGGCGCCGGATCTGGCGCAAACTGCATCAGGAAAATGGATCATTGGACAATCTATGATAAAGAACCGCATCACGCTCAAACAACTGGAAGCCTTCGTCTACGTCGTGGACACCGGAACCTTCCGGGCCGCAGCCGCCGCATTGGGCACGACGCAACCCAATATCTCATCGCGCATCGCCGCATTGGAAAGCGCGCTGCAGGTGGTTTTGCTCTACCGTGACGCAGGCTCGGTCCGCGTCAGCGAAAAAGGCCAGGTCCTGCTGGCCAGGGCACGGGACGTTCTTTGGGCCGGGGAAGCGCTTCTGGATGAGGCGGGCCGCCAGGAACTCATCGAAGAGCGGTTGCGCCTCGGGGTGACCGAGTTGATCGCCTGCACCTGGCTACAGGATTTTCTGCGCCGTCTGAAAGGCGCCTACCCCAGTATCCGGGTGGAGCTTCAGGTCGATCTTTCAACAGCCATAGATGAACGCCTGTCCGAAGGCCTGCTGGATCTTGCCATCCAAAGCGGCCCGTTTCGATCTGAGCTGCCGGGCACCCTGCCGCTTGGCCTTGAGCCTTACGTCTGGGTGACGCGCCGCGATATTGCAGATGAGCTTGGACAGACGCCGGACATGACCGCCCTTTTCGCGCGTCCCGTTCTGACCCATGCCAAACACACGCAAGCAGGGCTTGCCCTGCACGCCATGGCCAAAGATTGCGGCTTGGATGCCAGTCAGATCGTGCATTCCAGCGCCCTCTCCGCCTGTTTGCCAATGGTGCATGAGGGCTTTGGCGTGGCCCTGCTGCCTTCCGCTTTGGTGCGCGGTGATCTGCTGTCGGGAAAAATCAGAACGCTGGCGACGGAATGGTTGCCGGATCCGCTGTCCTTCTTTGCTCGTTACCACAAATCCCGCGCCCCGCTTTTCGTGCGCTCGGCGGCCAAACTCGCCGCAGCCGCCGCAGCGGAGCATTCAAAAAAGTTATCGATGCAACAAAATAAATCAATTTGATTTCTAAAGCGGATTGCCACTTCATGGATGGGCATTGCAACGTCGGAGCACCAGATGACCGCATCTCCATTTCGCCTTGGGGTCGATATCGGCGGGACGTTCACCGATGTGGTTCTCGAAGCCGCAACCGGCACGGTTTCAGTCAAGGTTCTGACCACCCATGAAGCCCCCGAAGATGCCATCATCGAAGGGATGCATCAGGTCTGCGCCAGGGCGGGCGTCGCGCCGAACCAGATCGGGCAGATCATTCACGGCACCACGCTGGCGACCAATGCGCTGATTGAGCGGCAGGGCGCCAAAACCGCTTTGATCACGACCCGGGGCTTTCGCGATGTCATCGAGATGCGCACCGAAAGCCGCTTTGAGCAATATGATCTGAACCTCAACCTGCCTGATCCGCTGCTGCCGCGTCACTGGCGCTTTACCGTCGCCGAGCGCGTCAATGCCAAGGGCGAGATCATGATCGCGCTTGAGCCGGGCGAGATCGAGGCATTGGCCGATCGCATCGCGCTGGCCGGGTTCCAAAGCGTCGCGATCGGCCTGATCCATTCCTATCTCAACCCGAAACATGAGCGGATGATCCGCGACATTCTGCACCAGCGCCTGCCCGGACTTTCGGTGTCGATCTCATCTGAAGTTTCGCCGCAGATGCGTGAATACGAAAGGTTCAACACAGTTGTCGCGAATGCCTATATCAAGCCCTTGATGGCAACTTATCTGGGACGGCTGCAAGCGCGGCTGAGCCGCGAGGGCGCCGATTGCCCGGTGTTCCTGATGCATTCCGGCGGCGGGATCATATCCATAGAAAATGCAGCCGAGTTTCCGGTCCGGCTGGTGGAAAGCGGCCCGGCAGGCGGTGCGGTTTTCGCCGCAGATATCGCCGCGCGCTACGGGCTGGACAAGGTGCTGAGCTTTGACATGGGCGGCACCACTGCCAAGATCTGCCTGATCAAGAACCAGACCCCCAAGACCAGCCGGGTCTTTGAGGTCGCGCGCAGCTACCGGTTCAAGAAAGGCTCCGGCATGCCGATCTCGATCCCGGTGATCGACATGGTGGAAATCGGCGCCGGCGGAGGCTCGCTGGCTCATGTCGATGCGTTGCGCCAGATCAGGGTCGGACCGCAAAGCGCAGGCTCCGAGCCGGGACCGGCCTGCTATGGGCGCGGTGGCACCCGCCCTGCCGTCACCGATGCCGATCTGGTTCTGGGCAAGCTGGACGCGGCCAGCTTTGCGGGCGGGTCCATCACGCTACATCCGGGTGCATCCCGCGCCGCGCTTGCCGACCATGTGGGCGAAGCGCTGGAGATGGATGCGGTGGCAGCAGCTTTTGGGGTTGCCGAAGTGGTAGACGAAAACATGGCCAATGCCGCCCGCGTGCATGCGGTGGAAAACGGCGAGGACCTCAGCGAATATACGATGATTGCCTTTGGCGGCGCCGCGCCACTGCATGCAACGCGCCTGTGCGAAAAGCTGGGCGTTGATCGCTGCCTTGTACCGCCCGGCGCGGGAGTAGGCTCTGCCATCGGATTTCTGCGCGCGCCCTTCAGTTTCGAAGCGACAAGGTCCGTCTATATGAAACTGTCGGATTTTCATGCAGACACGGTCAGGGCGCTGCTGGCCGAGCTGCGACAGGAGGCCACCGGTTTTGTGCGCAGCTGCGATGCGGATGCGCCGATCCTGAGCGAGGCAAAAGTCTATATGCGCTATACCGGGCAAGGATGGGAAATCCCCATTTCCTTGTCCGACGATCTGGTCCGCGCGCCTGATCCGGCCGCTTTCCAAGCGGCTTTCGAGGTGGAATATGCCAAGCTTTTTGCCCGCGTTGTCACCGGGATGGACATTGAAATCACGGTCTGGGCGGTGAATGCGACCACCCCGCCAGAGGATGTTGCGCCTGCGAGAACACTGCACATGCAGAGTTTCGCGGCGCCCACCGGGCAGCGCCCCATCTTTGATCCTGCATCCGGCACCTATCTTGAGGCGGCCATTGTCGAGCGCGACACCATGGCAAGCGGTCAAGGTGCCAATGGGCCCTGCGCGATCACCGAAACCGAAACGACGATCATCCTTCCCAAGGGCCGTACAGCGCTGATGCAGCCCGATGGCTGCGTCGATATCTTGAAAAGTGAGGACGCCGCATGACCAAAGATCGCAGCACTGTGGCCTATCAGGTGATGTGGAACCGTCTGATTTCTGTTGTCGAGGAACAAGCGCAGGCGCTGGTGCGCACTGCCTTTTCCACGTCGGTCCGCGAGGCGGGCGATCTCAGCGCAGGGGTCTATGACACACAAGGGCGGATGCTGGCGCAGGCCGTCACCGGAACACCGGGACATGTGAATGCCATGGCCGATGCGGTGCCGCATTTCATGCGCCGTATCGGGGTCAGTACTATGCGTGACGGGGATATCTACATCACCAATGATCCCTGGGAAGGCACCGGGCATCTGCATGACATCACCATGGTCACCCCGTCCTTTCTGGACGGGCGCCTTGTCGGGTTTTTCGCCTGCACCGCCCATGTGGTGGATATTGGCGGGCGTGGCTTTGGTGCGGATGCGCACAGCGTTTATGAAGAAGGGCTTTACATCCCGATCATGCGTTTCGCCGATGCCGGCGCGGTGGATAACACACTGATCCGGCTTGTCCGGGGCAATGTGCGCGAGCCGGATCAGCTGATCGGGGATATTCACGCGCTGGCCACCTGCAACGAGATCGGCCACCGCCGGCTGACCGAGATGATGCGCGAATTCGATTTGGCGGATCTGGACGGGATTGCCGGGTTCATTCTGGACAACTCCCGCCGTGCCACATTGGAGCGGATTGCCGCCCTGCCCCGAACCTCGGCCAGCGGCGCCTTGACGATAGACGGGTTTGACGAGCCGATCACCCTGAAGCTGCGCATCAGCATCGAGGCGGACCGTATCGTCACCGATTTCGCAGGCACATCGGGGATCGACAGAAAGGGCATCAACTGCCCGCTTGTCTACACCAAAGCCTATGCCTGCTATGCTTTGAAAGTGGCAATAGCACCGGAAATTCCCAACAATGCCGCCTCCCTGGCGCCCTTTGAGGTGGTGGCGCCGGAGAACACTATCGTGCACGCGCTGCATCCCGCGCCGGTCGCTCTGCGCCATATCGTGGGGCATTTCGTCCCCGATGCGGTGTTCAACGCCTTTGACAAGATCGTGCCGGGGCTGGTGCCCGCAGAAGGGGCCGGTTGCCTGTGCAACTTTCAGTTAAGCCTGCGCCCGCGCAGCGATGCCCCTGCCCCGCCGGATGCGAGACGCGCCGAAGTGTTGACGTTCAACTCCGGCGGCTCGGGCGCGCGGCCCGCCCATGACGGGCTGAATGCGACGGCCTTTCCGTCGGGTGTGATGACCATGCCGATCGAGGCCACAGAGCATGCCGGGCCGGTGATCATCTGGCGCAAGGAGCTGCGCCCGGACAGCGGCGGCGCAGGCAAGATGCGCGGCGGTCTGGGCCAGTATATGGAAGTCGGCGCAATGGCGGGGCATGAGTTCGACATGCAGGCGATGTTCGACCGTGGGGCACATCCCGCGCAGGGGCGACGCGGCGGCGGCGCAGGCGCTCCCACTGAGATTACCCGCAGCGACGGGACCTCCATGCGCGTCAAGGGCAAGCAATTCGTGGGCCATGGGCTGCGGGTGCAGATGGCCTTTCCTGGCGGGGCTGGCTATGGCGCTGTCGCTGCGCGTGACACGGCGCTTGTCAAACGCGATCTGATGCTTGGATATATCTCCGAGACATCGGCGGCGGAAGACTATGGGCTGAGCGAAGGCGAGATTGCCGAGGTCCGCGCGGCCATCACCAGAGGAGATCCCCTATGAGCCTGCAAGCCCCGGCGCGCGCCAGTTATGATGTGATCATTGTCGGCGGAGCCATCATGGGTTCCTCCGCCGCGTGGTTTCTGTCCGATAACAAGGACTTCGATGGCTCTGTTCTGGTGGTGGAGCGCGATCCGAGTTACGCCGCCTGCTCGACCGCGCACACCAATTCCTGCATGCGCCAGCAATTCTCTGCGCCGCTCAACGTGCGCATCAGCCAGTTTGCTGCCGATTTCGTGAAAAACCTGCGCGAGCGGATTGGCGATGAGAGGGTGCCGGATCAGTCGATCCAGAATTACGGCTACATGTATCTGGCGGACACCGAGGATTTCGCCCAGACCCTGCGGGAAAACCAGGTGGTGCAATTGCGTGAAGGCGCGGCAACAGAGGTGTTGACAGCTGATGAGATCAAGGCCCGTTATCCGTTCTACAATGTGGAAGACATCGTGCTTGGCTCGATCAACTGCAAGGACGAAGGCTATTGGGATGGCGGCACGGTTTTCGATTGGTGGCGGCGCTCGGCGCAGGATCGCGGCGTTGAATACATCGCCAATGAGGTGGTTGGCATCACCAAAAACGCAAGCGGAACGCAGGTTGCCAGCGTCACCCTGGCCTCGGGCGAGGTGGTTTCCTGCGGGCAAATCGTCAATGCCTCGGGTCCGCGCGCTGCCCGCACGGCGCAGATGGCCGGGCTGGACATCCCGGTTGAACCGCGCAAGCGCTTCACCTGGATTTTCAGCGCCGAGCAGCCGCTGGACAGCGATCTGCCGCTGACAATCGATCCCTCGGGTGTACATTTCCGGCAGGACGGGCCGAAGACCTATCTGGCCGGCTGCCCGGCAGATCCCGATCCGGCGGTGGCATATGACGATTTCGCGATGGATCACAGCCGCTGGCAGGATCATGTCTGGCCGATCATCGCCACCCGCATCCCGCAGTTTGAGGCCATCAAGGTGATCACGGAATGGGCCGGGCATTATGCGTTCAACACGTTTGACCAGAATGCCATCCTTGGCCCGCATAGCGAGTTGCGCAACTTTGTCTTTCTCAACGGCTTCTCCGGTCATGGGCTGCAGCAAAGCCCGGCAATGGGGCGCGGCACCGCTGAATGGCTGACGTATGGCGAATATCGCAATCTTGATCTGTCACCCTTTGCGTATGACCGCATCCCCGCAGGCCAGCCCATCATCGAAAAAGCCATCATCTGAACACGGCAATCGAAGGCGTCCAAGCTCATGAAAAAACTCGTTCTGACCGGTGCGACCGGACGACTTGGTTCCTATCTCAGAGAGCCGCTGGCACGAATGTGCGACAGTCTGATCACAACCGACATCACCCCACTGCCCGGCGCGCTGCTGCCCAATGAGACCTATGTGCAGGCGGATCTGGCCGATCTCGCCGCGATGGAGACCTTGCTGGAAGGCGCGGATATGGTGGTGCATTTTGGCGCTATCGGGGATGAGGCGCCGTTTGACGAAATTCTGGGACCGAATATCATCGGCGCCTATAACATCTGGGAGACAGCCTATCGCAAGGGGGTGCGCCGGGTTGTCTATGCGTCGTCCATTCATGCGGTCGGCATGCATCCCAAGACGGACTTCATCGGTGTCGATGCCCCGCACCGACCCGACACTTTTTACGGGCTGGCCAAATGCTTTGCCGAAGACCTTGCCAGTCTTTACTGGGACAAGCGCGGGCTGGAAGCGGTTTGTCTGCGCATTCTGTCCTGCGCGCAGGTGTCGAACGCGCGGGCTGTGGGCACCTGGCTGAGCTATGATGATCTGATCCAACTGGTGCAGCGCGCGATTGACACGCCGGTAACCGGATTCACGGTCATCTATGGCGTGTCGGACAATGATCGCGCGCCGGTGGACAATTCCGGTGCCAGCCATCTGGGGTTCCGGCCCAAGGACAATGCCGAGCACTTCGCGCAAGCCATATTTGCCGCGGCAGGTCCGCTTGATCCGCATGATCCGGGCAATGCATGCCATGGCGGCCCATTCGCCGCGATTGAACTGGGCAATTCGGGAATGGCCGCGCTGAACCTGAATGAAGATGACACAGGCATGGGCTGAGAGCGTTCGACCCAAACCTGAAGCCGTCAGCCAAACAGAGTTTTCTCAGGATTAAGCTGGGGGCTGAAGACGCGTTCATTCAATCTGCAACGCGCGGGTTTTTGCCTGAACGAAAGGCGCGGCGCGCAGATCGTCGCGCAGGTCGATTTCTTCGATAACCGGAACTTGCTTTCGATCTAATTGCGAAAGGTCTCAGGCTTGATCCCGTAGCGCGCAAGCTTGTCGTAAAAGGTCTTGCGCGGCAGTTTCAGTGCTTCCGCAGCGGCGCTGGCCTGTCCGTTCTGGCGGCGCAGGGCGCTGGTCAGCAAGGACTGCTCGACCTGCGCCATTTGCTCAGTCAGGCCCAGCCCCGCATCTTCGGTTTTTGGCGCATCCTCGACCCCCAGCACGAACCGCATGGCCGCGCTCATCAGGGCGCGCGCGTTACCCGGCCAATCCTGTGACATCAAATCGGCCAGCCGGTCCGGGGACACCTCGGGCGCAGGCAGGCCCGATTGCTCTGCGGCCTGTGCAACGTAATGGCGAAAGAGAACCGGAATATCCTCGGGCCGTTCCTGCAACGACGGGATATGCACCCGGCCCACATCGAGCCGGTAATACAGATCAGGCATCAGGGCAGTGTCCAGGGCATCAGGCCGGGTGCTGCCGCCGATCACGCGCGCATGGGTGCCCGCATCCATGCGCTCGAGCAGATGGAACTGCACCTCCGGTTGCAGCGATGCGATTTCGTCAATGAAAAGCGTGCCGGTCTGTGCTGCCTCCAATGCAGCGTCGATACCGGCGATGTCCATGCCCGCTGCGGTGCGTTTTTCAAAAGGCGCGCGCGCGGCGGGTGAGCTCGAGCGCGTGGCTCGCCTCGTCCACGCTGCCGTGCACCGCGCGAGCGTCGCGCACGGTGCGGTTGTAGATCGCGCGCTCCTCGACGGTGCTGCCCGCCGAG
>JBCCUH010000052.1:0-9913 GCA_039197405.1 Pseudomonadota bacterium | reverse complement strand
AAGCGGGTGTTTGGGGTGACCTGCCTTGCTCAGACCAAGGTGATAGATGGGTTTACCAACATCCTGCAAAAGCCGGGCGACAGCCGCGCCGCGACCGTGATGCGCGCCATGGGTTCCCCAGGCCGCGATGATCTGATCGGCGTCCCGGCAGGCCGAAACGATCGCTTCATCATTTGACGGACCGACCGGATCGGCAGCAGCTTTCATCGCGCGGGGATCGGTGTCGCGCCAGGCAAAAATATTGGTGACTGTGAAACTGCCAAACCCAAGCGCGCGGGCGCGCCTTTCGCAGCGCTCGACGGTTGGATCGTTTTGCACTTCCGTGGCCGTCGAAGGGTTGAGCATCACAAAATGCGCGCGTTGGCCCGCATCATCCCAGATGCGGGTCAGCGAATACCGATACCGCTCGCAATCGGAATAGATGGCTGTCGACGGAGCGTCGCCTTTGACATGGGTTCGTGTAATCATGCGAAGGTTATGCCGAACGCGCCGCGTTTGCACAACGCGCAGATATGCTATGCTCGCAGACATCAACGGAAAGGACGACATATGAAGCTTGGCGCATTCTCCATCAGCCTAAGCGTGAAGGATCTGTCGCGGTCCATCGCGTTTTACGAAGACCTGGGGTTCTCCCGCTTTGGCGGCACAGACGAACACGGCTATGCCATCATGAAGAACGAAGACACGTTGATCGGTCTCTTTCAGGGGATGTTCGAGGGCAATCTGCTGACTTTCAATCCCGGCTGGGACCAGAACGCATCAGAACTGGAGGCGTTCGACGATGTGCGCGAGATCAAGGCCAGGCTGGTCGCGGCTGGCCACGACATCTCGCAAGAGCAGGGCGGCACGACCGGACCGGCAAGCTTTGTCGTAACTGATCCCGATGGCAACCCGATCCTGATTGATCAGCATCGGTAGTCATCGCAAGCTCTGCTCACCCAGCTGGTTTCACAAACACCCGTGACGGGTGCAGCTCACCGGCCTTATAGATACCTACCGCCACCGCTTCGCCATTAAGCGACGCCCAAGCCTCATCACCATACTCAACCTCCCCGGCGCTGAACACCATGCCGGGATTGCCATTGCGCAACCGCGCCGCGCCCTCTTCGGAGCAGCGCAGCTCGGGCAGATCGTCCAGCCCGATTTCCAATGGCTTGATGTGACTGTCCAGCTCCGGTGTATGCGCCAGCGCATTGACCTGATCCAGGGTGATGCCGTCGCCAGCCTCAAAAGGCCCTGACCAGATGCGCCGCAGGCTCAGAACATGGCCGTGGCATTCCAGCTTATCGCCAAGATCGCGCGCGATGGAACGGACATAGCCGCCTTTGCCGCAGGTCATTTCCAGCACCACATGATCCGCATCCGGTCTGTCGAGCAGCAGCAGCTCTTCCACCCACAAAGGGCGCGCAGCCAGTTCAATGTCTTCGCCATCCCGCGCCAGCTTGTAGGCGCGCTGGCCGTCAATCTTGACGGCAGAGAACTTGGGCGGAACCTGCTCAATCTCTCCGACAAAGCCCTGAAGCGCGTCGGTAATCGCGGCGTCATCCGGTCGCGCATCGCTGGTGGCAATCACCTCGCCTTCGGCATCGTCGGTGTTGGTTGCCTGTCCCAGTCGCACGGTGAACCGATAGGCTTTCAGCGCGTCGGTGATATAGGGCACAGTCTTGGTCGCTTCCCCCAAGGCAACAGCCAGAACGCCGGTTGCTTCGGGATCCAGCGTACCAGCATGTCCTGCCTTTCTGGCATTCAGCGCCCAGCGGACCTTGTTCACCACCGCCGTTGACGTCGGCCCCGCCGGTTTGTCGATCACCAACCAGCCGGAGATATCGCGTCCCTTACGTTTGCGTGCCATGCGCCGAGGCCCTTCCATTCAGACAGGCGCGCCGCCTATCAACAAACCCACAGGCCCGTCAATCACCCAACCGGTCAATCACCCGCGTGGCACAACCGTGCCGACAATCGGCCCCATACGCCAACCGGGGCCATAGATGCCCAGCTCCGGCGCATATATCCGCGAGATGTTACCGTCGAAGTAAAGCGCATTGGGCGTTTTCAGCTGGTCTTTGAAGAAGCTGCCGAATTCGTGGAAATTCACTGCATTGCGCGAAATGGCAAAAATCGCCTTTGATCCATCCGCGCTGATACCCACGCCGTTGCGAATGTATTTGGATGTGCCATCCACCAGAAACCTTGGGTGCAGTTTGCCGTCGATCACCAGCATCGGGCCCGATTGCGTGGCATAGGTGCAGCCAGGCGCCTCGCGCTCAAACGCGCGGGTTTCCATCACGATGGCGCCGGATGCCTGAATGCAGAATACCCCATTGGGAAGCAGGCCGAAATTGCCCGGCCCATCCGATGTGATCAACTCCTGCGCCACGTCACCCTGTTCGAGATAAAGCCCTACAGGCGCGCGATCATCGTGATACATGCCTGCATTCATGGCAAAGCCAAGCTCCAGCCCTTCGGCCTTCAGCGCATCATTGACAGAGGTGAAATGCCCGTGAACCGCCCCATCCGGGGTGCGCAGGAAAAGCCGCAACTCATCTTTCGACAGATCGGCCTCGCACACGCGGTAGCGATTTCCGGCGTATTCCTGATTTCGGCACTCGCCTGCATGCAGCGGCGCGGCAAGCAGCAGGGCAATGACGGCGATCCAAAGTTTCACGGGTCCAGGTCCTGCCGCACATGGTCCTGGCTGAGCAAGCGGCGGGTTTCGTCCATCTTGTCAAAAGTCTCGTCAATCCGGAACCGCAGGTCAGGTGCGTATTTCAGACCGACTTTCTTGCCGATGATGCGCCGCAACTCGCCTTTGTTGCGGGCAAGCAGGCCGACAACCTCGTCCTGGCCCTGACCGCCAAGCGGCAGCACATAGGCTGTCGCGATCTTCAGATCGGGCGACGTGCGCACCTCGCCAACAGTGATCGACATACGCGCCAGATCAGGATCGTGGATGTCGCCACGCGCCAGCACATCGGCCAAGGCGCGACGAATAAGCTCACCAACCCTGAGCTGCCTTTGCGACGGGCCAGGCCCATCATGAAATTTGTTCTTACCCATATCGCCCATCTAAGGCCTTCATTGGGTTTTGCCAAGCTGGGCGCGCCGCGCTAAGACGCAACAGCCGAGATCAAGGAGAAGACTGATGAGCGAATTGCCCGGTATCGTGGTGACTGGCGCCTCTGGCCGTATGGGACAGATGCTGATGAAAACAATCGAGGCAAGCGATGCAGCCAGGCTCGTTGGCGCCCTTGAGCGTCCCGGTCACGCATGGGTCGGGCGCGACGCGGGCGAAGCGATGGGCGGCGCGCCACTGGGCGTTGTCGTCAGCGACGATCCGCTGGAGGTTTTTGCAAGGGCGCAGGCGGTGATCGACTTTACCGCACCGGACGCCTCGGTCGAATTTGCCGGTCTCGCGGCGCAGGCCCGCGCGGTTCATGTGATCGGCACTACGGGGATGGACGATACCCATCTTGCCAAAATCTCCGCTGCTGCGCATCACGCGCCAATCATCCGCGCCGGCAACATGAGCCTTGGTGTGAACCTGCTGGTGCAGCTGACAAAGAAAGTCGCAGCCGCGCTGGATGAGGACTTTGATATCGAAGTGATCGAGGCGCATCATCACCACAAGGTGGACGCGCCTTCGGGCACCGCACTGATGCTGGGCGAAGCGGCTGCCGAGGGGCGCGGCGTGGCGCTGGACGATGTACGCGACAGCGGCCGTGATGGCATCACCGGTGCGCGCAAACGTGGCGATATCGGCTTCACCGCCATCCGCGGCGGTGACATTGTTGGCGAACATGATGTGCTCTTTGCCGCCCCTGGTGAGCGTATCATCCTGCGCCACATGGCAACGGATCGCTCGATCTTTGCTCGCGGTGCGCTAAGGGCCGCGCTTTGGGGGCAGGACAAGGAGCCGGGCGAATACAACATGCTGGATGTGCTGGGCCTCTAAACCCGGCAATTGCCTAAAACTCGAATGAAGTGCAGCAATCTTGCCGCAATCGCGTCCGCAATCTGGCTGAAGTGATCCAATATCCCTGTTCGTGCGTAAAGATATCAAACGAACACGAGGAGCAAGGCACATGTGGAAGCTCGCAGCACTACTCAGCGCCGTGGCCGTCACGCCGGTTTTCGCGGCGGCGGACTATACCAAGATCAACAGCAAGTCGAAATTCGTCCAACTGGTTCAGGGCAAAACGCTGACCCGGCCTCTGATCAAACTAAAAGTGTCTCCCAACGGCAAGATTTCCGGGCGCGGTGCCAGCTGGGATGTTGAAGGCAGCTGGAGCTGGAAAAACGGCTATTTCTGCCGCGATCTGTTCTGGGGCGGTGACGCTTTGGGCTACAACTGTCAGGAAGTTGGTCTGTCAGATGGCAAGCTGCGCTTTACCTCTGATCAGGGGCGGGGCGATTCTGCCGAGTTCCGCCTGCGGTAGCCGCCGCCAGACAACACTCTCTCCCCCTGGCCTTGCTCATCAGAAATCGATGGCAAGGCCTTTCTTTTCCCAATCCCCATATCTGACCGGTTCCGGCCCGTCGCGTCCGCCAAGCTCTACCGGCAGGTCCGGGTCGCCCTGCGCCGCCTTCCGCGCATCCGCTTCCTCCAGCGCGCGGCGTGCCGCTTCGGGCAGGGCTGCGCGGCGCGCCTGTTCTTCCGGGCTAAGCTGTGTCACGGCGGATGTGCTCCTTTTCAACGGGCCACACGCTTGATATACGCCGCGCTTCCAGGCAGGCAAGATCGAAAGACGAAAGGTCTCCATGACGCAAGACAGTGCAAAAATCCGCAAGGCCGCCGCCGGGCTGATGGACCGTGTGATCCAGGATGGCATGCTGCTGTCGGAAGCGTTGGGCGAACCTGCTATCCAGTCGCTGGCGCCGGAAGGACGGGCGCGCGCGCAACGTCTCGCGACAGAAAGCCTGCGTGCTTTGGATCGTCTTGACCGGGTGCTCAAACCCTTCGTCAAGAAGTCGCCACCTGTCGAGGCGCAGAATATCCTGCGTATCGCCACCTATGAGCTATGCACAGGTGCAGCAGCCCACGGGGTGGTGAACGATGCGGTGGCCGCCCTCTCCATGAGCCGCAAAACCGGTCATCTGAAAGGTCTGGGCAATGCGGTGCTGCGCAAGGTTGCCGAAGCAGGGCCTTCGGAATGGAACAAACACCCGGTGCCGGCCTTGCCCAAATGGCTGCGCAAACCGCTTGTGCAGGCCTACAGCAATCAAATCGTGCAAAAGATGGAAGGCGCGCATTTCAAGGGTGCACCGCTGGATCTGACGGTGAAATCGGACGCCAAAGGCTGGGCCGAGAAACTGGGTGGAAAGGTCACGCCCACAGGCAGCGTAAGGCTGGAAGATGCAGGCCAGGTCTCCCGATTGGATGGCTTTGACGCAGGTGAATGGTGGGTGCAGGATGCCGCCGCCGCGCTGCCTGCCCTTATCCTGGACGTTCAGCCCGGTGAAACGGTTGCGGATCTTTGCTGCGCGCCGGGGGGCAAAACGCTGCAATTGGCGCATGCTGGCGCCATTGTCACCGCTGTGGACGATTCCGAGCGACGCCTGTTGCGCGTGTCGCAAAATCTTGAACGCACCGGTCTGTCTGCAACAATCGTGGCGTCCGATGTGCGCGACGTCACGGGCAGTTTCGACGCAATCCTGCTGGATGCGCCTTGTTCGGCGACCGGCACGATGCGGCGGCACCCCGATTTGCCCTTCGCCAAGGACGGATCTGAGTTCGCCGGTCTGATCGCGCTGCAAACCCGCATGCTTGAACATGCGATCACGCTGCTGAAACCAGGCGGCCGCATGGTGTTCTGTACCTGCTCGCTGCTGCCTGATGAAGGCGAATGCCAGGTTGAGGAGATCATCAAGGCCTTCCCCGAAATGTCAGTGGATGCCGATGCTCTGAAACGCCCCGGCATTGATCCTGCATGGATCACCGAAGAGGGCGGATTGCGTCTGCGCCCGGATTTCTGGCCCAATTCCGGGGGCATGGACGGCTTTTACATCGCGATGCTCAGGAAGGCGGGCTGACCTTTTTTCAGCGGTGACTCGTCGGTGATATCGCGTTATAGTCCTGCCAAGAAGAGCGCCCAAAGAGCGTCAGAGGCAGAGCATATGTCCACCGCTGAAAACTGGTCAGCACGCGCCACGCGTGTCATGCACCGCGTTCACGCGCGTCTCGCGACGCGTGGAACCGTTGCGACCGGTTTCGTCTCTCAGCCCGAGCCGCGCTCCATCGGCAGCTTTGCCAAGGGTCGGCAGCTTTGCGCAGGCAATGTGATGTTTGCCGGGCATCTGGTAGAGATTGATCAGGGCTCGCTCTGGGACATCGCGCCGCCCGATTTGTCATATGCGGATGAAGCACAGGGCTTCGGCTGGCTTGATGATCTTGCCGCCGTCGGCGATGCGCGCGCCCGCGAAATGGCGCAAGCCTGGGTCTGGGACTGGATCAACCGCTACGGGCGCGGCAAAGGGCCGGGCTGGGTGCCGGGGCTGACCGGACGCCGCCTGATCCGCTGGATCAACCACGCGCTGTTTTTGCTGCGCGGGCAGGACGCAGAAGCCTCCGACAAATTCTACCGCTCGCTGACGCATCAAACCTCCTTTCTGGCAAAACGCTGGCACAAGACACCGCCGGGTCTTGCCCGGTTCGAAGCATTGACCGGCATGATCTACGCGGGCCTGTCGCTCAGCGGTATGGAAGCGCATGTGGCCCCTGCCACGCGCGCCCTTGCGCGGGCCTGCACAGATCAGGTCGATGCGGAAGGCGGCCTTGTCACACGCAACCCCGAAGACCTGCTGGACGTGTTCACGCTTCTGACCTGGGCCGCGCTCAGCCTGCGCGAAGCGGGCATCACTCCGCCTGCCGCCCATCTCGATGCGCTCGAAAAGATCGCACCGACCCTGCGCAGCCTGCGCCATTCTGATGGGGGGTTGGCGCGTTTTCATGGCGGTGGGCGCGGCATCGACGGACGGCTCGATCAGGCGCTGGCGACATCGGACGTGAAACGCGTGCATGCCGATGGGCTGTCGATGGGCTTTGCGCGACTTTCGGGCGGGCGAACCAGCGTTGTCGTGGATGCCAGCGCACCGCCCAAGGGTGACGCCTCGTCCAATGCGCATGCATCAACCCTTGCGTTCGAGCTGACCTCCGGGCGTAGACCGCTGATTGTCAATTGCGGATCCGGCTCGGTCTTCGGCGATGAATGGCGCAGGGCGGGCCGCGCCACGCAGTCGCATTCCACCCTGTCGATCCACGGCTATTCAAGTTCCCGTTTCGGCCCTGTCGGAAACGGCAGGCGCAAGGCGGAACACTTGGTCGATAGTCCCACGCATGTGCCGGTCCAGATAGGGCAAGCCCCCGATGGTTTGCGGTTTCAGGCGGGCCACAACGGCTATGTCCTCACCCATGGGCTGACCCACGCTCGTACGCTGGAAGTCACCTATGACGGACGCGGGATTGTCGGGGAAGACATGCTGCTGGCAATGGAAGACACGGACAAGAAACGCTTCGACAAGGTCATGGACGACGCCAGGCTGCAAGGCATTGAGTTCGCCATCCGCTTTCATTTGCACCCCGATTCCGATGCAGCGCTGGATATGGGCGGTGCGGCAGTGTCGCTGGCGCTCAAAAGCGGCGAGCTTTGGGTATTTCGCCACGATAGCAATGGAAAACTGTCACTAGAGCCAAGCGTATACCTTGAAAAAGGCCGTTTGCAGCCGCGCGCGACAAAACAGATCGTTTTATCTGGCCGCGCGATGGACTATGCGACGCGCATCCGGTGGTCGTTGGCCAAAACGCAGGACACGGCTGTGGGCGTGCGCGACTATACGCCGGATCACGAACTGGCTTTTGATTGACCCTGGGATCTTATCACGATGACTGACCTTGCTCCGCTGCAACGTGCGCTTCTTTCCGTTTCCGACAAAACCGGGCTTGTCGAGCTTGCCCGGGCGCTCGCCGCACGCGGGGTCGAGCTGCTTTCCACAGGCGGTAGCGCCAAAACCCTGCGCGACGCAGGGCTGACGGTGCGCGACGTGGCTGATGTAACCGGCTTTCCCGAGATGATGGATGGCCGCGTGAAAACCCTGCATCCGCGTGTGCACGGCGGCCTTCTGGCCCTGCGCGACAATGACGCTCATGTGGCCGCGATGACAGAGCATGACATCGGCGCCATCGACCTGCTGGTGGTCAACCTCTACCCGTTCGAGGAAACCGTGGCCAAGGGTGCAGATTACGACACCTGCATCGAAAACATCGATATTGGCGGACCGGCCATGATCCGTGCCGCCGCCAAGAACCACGCCTTTGTCAATGTGGTCGTGGATGTGGAAGACTATGATGCCCTGCTTGCAGAGTTGGACGCCCATGACGGGCAGACCAGCTATGCCTTCCGCCAGAAACTGGCGCAAACCGCCTATGCGCGGACGGCGACCTATGATGCGGCGGTCTCAACCTGGATGGCGGGTGCGCTGGGCGAGACGGCTCCGCGCCGTCGCGCCTTTGCAGGCACGCTGGCACAGACATTGCGCTATGGTGAAAACCCGCATCAGTCGGCATCTTTTTACACCGATGGCACCGCGCGCCCCGGCGTGGCCACAGCGCAGCAGCATCAGGGCAAGGAGCTGAGCTACAACAATATCCACGACACTGACGCCGCGTTTGAGCTGGTGGCAGAGTTTGATCCCGAAGACACAGCCGCCTGCGCCATCATCAAACACGCCAACCCCTGCGGTGTGGCGGTCGGAGCCTCGCTGCTGGAGGCATATAAAAACGCCTTTGATTGCGATCGCACCTCGGCCTTCGGCGGCATCGTCGCCTTCAACCGCGAGCTTGACGAAACCACAGCGCAAGAGATCACCGGAATTTTCACCGAGGTGGTCATCGCCCCAAGCGCCACAGATGCGGCGAAAGCGGTCTTCGCGGCCAAGAAGAACCTGCGACTTCTGACCACCGGCGGGCTGCCGGACAACCGCGCTGGCGGTCTGACCTATCGTCAGGTCGCTGGCGGCATGCTCGTTCAGGACAAGGACAACGGCTATATTGGCATGGATGATCTGAAAGTCGTGACCAAACTAGCCCCGACCGACGATCAGATGCGTGATCTGCTGTTTGCCTGGAAAGTGGCCAAACACGTCAAGTCCAACGCGATTGTCTATGTCAGAGATGGCGCGACCGTCGGTGTGGGCGCAGGTCAGATGAGCCGCGTGGATAGTGCCCTGATTGCTGCCAAAAAGGCCGAACGCATGGCCGAAACACTGGGGCTGGACACGCCGCTCACCAAAGGCTCCGCCGTGGCGTCCGATGCATTCTTTCCGTTTCCGGACGGGCTAATGGAAGCTGCCGCCGCAGGTGCAACTTGCGTTATACAACCGGGAGGGTCTATGCGCGACGCAGATGTGATCGCCGCCGCTGATGACGCGGGGCTCGCGATGGTCTTTACTGGCATGCGGCACTTCCGCCACTAGGGCCGGGAATTCAAGGGAGGACGCTCATGCGTCTCGTGTTTTGGTCAGGTTTTTGGGTGTTCATCGCCGATCAGGCGACGAAGTATCTCGTCGTGCACTTTTTGAACCTGCGCGAAGTGGGCAGCATTGATGTGTTTCCACCCTTCATAAACCTGCGCATGGCCTGGAACTACGGGATCAATTTCGGCCTTTTCGCCGATGGCGATCCCAACACCAAGTGGATCCTGATCGGCATCGCCATCATGATCATCGCCTTTGTGCTCTACTGGCTGCGCAAGGAAGCCTTCGGTCGCCTCGGCCTGATCAGCGCGGGGGTTCTGCTTGGCGGTGCCGTGGGCAATATCATTGACCGTCTGCTCTATGGCGCGGTTGCCGATTTCCTGAACATGAGCTGCTGCGGTTTCGACAATCCCTATTCCTTCAATATCGCGGATATCGCGATTTT